>JBBQYD010000224.1:0-8284 GCA_038209025.1 Verrucomicrobiota bacterium
CCCTCGATCATGGGGTAAAAGTCACCGGCTGCACCGTGCATTTTGTTGATGCGGGCGTCGATTCCGGGCCGATTATCGGCCAGCGAGCAGTTCCTGTGCATGACTCGGACACCGCGGAGACACTTCACGAGCGCATTCACGCCGCGGAACACGAGCTTTACCCGGAGTGTGTGGCGGCCATCGCCCGCCGGGAAATACGCTTCAATGGCCGGCGCGTGCTGCGCCAGCATCCCTGATTAATTGGCCGGGTCCGGCCTTTTCCTGAGTCCCGCCCCGGCCCATCTTGAGCAAAAAAATGAACCCTGCCGAAGATTCGCCAAAAGCTCAACCGCCCGCCCCATCCAAAGTCTTCGGGCGAACCTTCTGGACGTTGAACGTGATCGAGATGTGGGAGCGCCTGGCCTTCTACAACCTCCGCGTGATGGCCCCCATCTACATCATGCAGGCGGACAATCCCGGCGGCCTGCATCTAACGGCGGAAAACAAGGGTGTCATCTATGCCTGGTGGGCCATATTCCAATCGCTGCTGCCAATTGTCACCGGCGGACTGGCCGACCGCTACGGTTACAAACGGACCCTGGGCTTCGCGATCAGCCTGATGATGATCGGTTACGTGATGATCGCCTTCATGCGCGACCTTCCCCTGGTGAGCAATTACTCGGCGTTTCTGGTGGCCATTTTGACTCTGGCCACCGGCACGGCGTTTTTCAAGCCCAGCATTCAGGGTTCGCTGGCCCACAGTTTGACTAGGCAAACGTCATCGGTCGGTTGGGGTATTTTCTATTGGGTCGTGAATGTTGGGGCTTTCATTGGCCATTTTCTGCCCTCCCTGTTCCTGCTCAAAGGCTGGTTCGGGGCCGGGGTCAATTCACCCACCGCCTGGCGCAATTTGTTTCTGGCCTCCGCAGTCTTCACCTCGTTCAACCTCCTGCTGCTGATCACCCTTAAGGATGTGCCCAGCGGCGCCTCCAAGACCGAGTCCATCGGCCGCGTGCTGCGCCGCACCCTGACGGACATCCTGGAACCGCGGCTCCTGAGTTTCATTGCCATCATGTCCTGCTTCTGGCTCATGATGTATCAGCTCTGGGATTTGCAGCCCAACTTCATCTCGGACTGGGTGGACAGCAGCCGAGCGGCCCGTTCACTGCACTGGCTGCCGGAGGCGTTGCGGGGCATGCTGGTGGAGGAAACCGCACGCGGGCCGCTCATCCCGCAGCAGGTGATCCTGAGCTTTAACGCTCTCTTCATCATCATCGGCGTCGTGGCCATGGCCTGGCTGACCCGTAAAATGCGCGCCCTCGAAACCATGTTCATCGGCATGATCATGGCAACTGCCGGACTGTTGATCGCCGGTTGGACCCAGAGCGCCTGGATGCTGATTGCCGGAATCTTCTTTTTCTCCCTGGGAGAAATGATGAACGGGCCAAAAAACAGCGAATACCTCGGCCTCATCGCGCCGCCCGGCAAAAAGGGTCTCTACCTGGGCTACGTGAACATCCCGGTTGGGGTGGGCGTCTTCGTTGGTTCCTGGATTGCGGGCATCGTCTATGGGCGGTACGGAGAAAAAGCGGTGCTCGCGCTGCGCTATCTGGCGGAAAAAACCCCCTTCGGCCAGGCCAAGCACTGGAATGGTGATATAACCTCCCTGGAAGCTGTGCTGGGAGTCAAACGCACCGAAGCCATGATGAAATTACAGGAGGTGACCGGTTTGGACCCCGTAAGTGCCACCCAGATGCTCTGGAACACCTATAACCCTCATTATGTCTGGATTCCCTTCGCTTGCATCGGGGTCCTCGCCGCCATTGCCCTCTGGATTTTTGGCCGCCTGGCCCGCCGATGGAAGGACATGGATGCCTGATTCTTTCGCCCCTCAGACCGGAGAGGAATGGGGGAAGGCAACGATTCGGGGCGGGACGGAGTTCAGACTCTGGCGGAGGTAAAGCAGGAAACATCCCTCTGGCGGCTTTCCGGGTTGGGAAAGACTTGGACTTTCAGAGGTATTTATGATTTTTTGGAGGGCTATGGACGAGAGCAATTCGTTGATCGAACAGCGCAGGGCGAAGTTGGCGGCACTGCGGGCCAGGGGCATTGACCCGTTCAAGAACAAGTTCGCACCGAGCGAGACTTGTGGCGCCGCCCGCGCCCATTACGCGGAGGGACGCGAAGTCGCGGTGGCGGGGCGTCTCACCGCCCACCGGGACATGGGAAAAAGCATGTTCATCGATGTTCGGGACCAGACGGGGCGCATTCAGGTTTATGCGCAGAAAAATGCCCTGGGGGACGAACAATTCGATATTTTCCGCCACCTGGACCTGGGCGACTTCATGGGCGCTCGCGGCACTCTGTTTACCACCAAGACCGGCGAGATTTCGATCAAGCTCAGCTCGTTTGTGATTCTTTCCAAGGCGTTGCGCCCGCCACCCGAAAAATGGCACGGCGTTTCCGACACGGAAATCCGGTATCGCCAGCGTTACCTGGATCTCATGGGGAATCCCGAGGTGAAGCACATTTTCCTGAAGCGCAGCCAGATCATCCGGGAGATCCGGGCGTTTCTGCATGACCGCGGTTATGTGGAGGTTGAGACCCCGATGATGCAGCCGATTCCTGGCGGGGCCGCCGCCCAGCCGTTTGTGACCCATCACAACGCGCTCGGCTGCAACTTCTACCTGCGCATCGCGCTTGAACTCTACCTAAAGCGGCTCCTGGTGGGCGGTCTTGACCGCGTGTTCGAAATCGGCCGTAATTTCCGGAATGAAGGGCTGTCGCGGAAGCACAACCCGGAGTTCACCATGCTGGAGGCGTACCAGGCTTTCGGCGATTACGAGAGCATGATGGAATTGGTCCAATCCATGATATGCCATGTCGCGCAACAGGTTATTGGCTCGCTCGTCATCGAACACAAGGATGCCGAGGGCAAGGTCATTCGCACCATTGACCTCACGCCCTCCTGGCGCCGGGCCAAATACAAGGACCTGGTGCGTGAAAAAGCCGGAGCTGACTGGTTCGAGATCACGCCGGAACAACGCCGCGAGCGCGCCACGGCGCTGGGCGCGGAAATCGCCCCCGCCTACGAAGACTTTGAGGTGACCGGCGCGATCTTCGAGAAACTCATCGAGCCCACCCTCATCCAGCCCACCTTCGTGACGCATCTGCCGAAGGAATTGGTGCCGCTGGCCAAACTTGCCCCGGAGGACCCCTCCACCGTGGAAGTATTCGAGTGCTGCATCAACGGCCAGGAGATCGCACCGGCCTACACCGAGCAAAACGATCCCATTGAACAGCGCGAGCGGCTGGAACATCAGGCGGGCGGCGAGCAGCAGAAACTCGACGAAGATTTCCTCGTTGCCCTGGAGCACGGCATGCCGCCGGCCGGGGGCATGGGCATGGGCATCGACCGCCTGTGCATGATGCTCCTGGGCCAGGACAGCATCCGGGATGTCATTCTCTTCCCGCAGCTAAAACCGAGATAAACCAGCCTTTGGCGGATCCACACGCAATTTTGATTCTCTATGGAAACTAACAACCCGACCGCGGCCGCGCCCGCCGAAGCCCGGCCCTCCGATTTCATCCGTGACATCGTGGCGGCCCATGTGGCCGAAGGCAAATACCCGCGCATTCACACCCGGTTTCCGCCGGAACCAAACGGTTACCTGCACATTGGCCATGCCAAGTCGATCTGTCTTAACTTCGGCATCGCGCGCGAGTTCAACGGCATCTGCAATTTGCGCATGGACGACACGAACCCAACCAAGGAGGACGTAGAGTATGTGGATTCCATTCGCGAGGACGTCAACTGGCTGATCAGCGCCTGGGCCGACGACCGCCTGGGCCTTAAAGTGCCTGGCTCCACGCCGGAGAAAAACCAGGCAACTAGCCAGACCGATTACGAACTCAAGCCGGTCGTGCCGGGCAGCCAGAACGCCGCGGAGTTGGAACCATTCTACGCCAGCGACTACTTCCCCCAGCTATACGATTACGCGGTGCAACTCGTCAAAAAGGGGGTGGCTTATGTGGATGATTTGACGCCCCAGGAGACCGATGAATACCGTGGCTCGCCGGATCGCCCCGGGAAAGAAAGCCCCTACCGCACCCGCACCGTGGAGGAGAACCTCGATCTGTTCGAGCGCATGCGCAAAGGCGAATTCCCCGACGGCGCGCGCACGCTCCGAGCCAAAATCGACATGGCTTCGCCGAACATCTGGCTGCGCGATCCGGTCCTTTACCGGATCCGCCACGCGGAGCATCATCACACCGGAAACGCCTGGAGCATTTATCCGATGTACGATTTCGCGCATTGCCTGAGCGACTACATCGAAGGCATCACGCACTCCATCTGCACGCTGGAGTTCGAGGTGCATCGTCCGCTTTACGCCTGGGTGCTGGAAAACCTGGAACTCCCCCGCCCCCTGCCCCGCCAATATGAATTCGCCCGGCTAAGCCTGGGCTTCACGGTGATGAGCAAGCGCAAGCTCATGCAACTGGTTACCGAGGGCCTCGTGACCGGCTGGGATGACCCGCGGATGCCCACCATCTCCGGCCTGCGCCGCCGGGGCGTGACTCCCGAGGCTCTGCGGCAGTTCGCCTACAATATCGGCATCACGAAATACAACGGGGTCACCGATGTTGCCGTGCTGGAATTTGCCATTCGCGAAGACCTCAACCGGCGGGCGTTGCGGCGGCTGGCCGTGCTGCGCCCGTTAAAAGTCGTAATCACGAATTACCCCGAAGGGCAGGTGGAAGAACTTGAGGCGGTGAACAACCCTGAGGACGCCGCCGCGGGCACCCGCAAAATGCCGTTCAGCCGTGAATTGTTCATCGAGCAGGATGATTTCAAGGAAATACCCCCGCCCAAGTACTTCCGCCTGCGCCCCGGCGGCGAGGTGCGGCTCAAGTACGCCTACATCATCAAGTGTGAAGCGGTCATCAAGGACGCTCAAGGCAACGTGGTGGAACTGCGTTGCACGGCTGACCTGGGCAGCAAGTCCGGCGGCCCGACCGCCGGCCGCAAGGTCAAGGGCACCGTCCATTGGGTGAGCGCTCCCCATGCGGTGGAAGCGGAGGTGCGCCTCTACGACCGCTTGTTTACCGTGGCTGAACCAGACGCGGACGGCAATTTCAAGCAGCACCTGAACCCGGATTCACTGACGGTGTTGACGGCCCGGTGCGAGCCTGCCATTCGGGAGGCAAACGCCGGCGAGCGGTATCAGTTTGAGCGTCTGGCCTATTTCGCTTTGGACCGCGAAAGCCAGCCTCAGCAGCTCGTGCTGAACCGAACCATCACCCTCAAAGACACCTGGGCAAAAGAAGCGGGCAGGAAATAGCGGCGGAGCAGCGGGTGGCTGCCGCCTCCGCCAGAACTCCCCATCGACTTGCCAACCAACCGCAAACCGCGAGGTCCCCGGATATTTGCCACCCGCAACCTGATCGGAGTGGGTGCGGCCGCGGCCTGCCTGTTGACCACCGCGTGGCTTGGAGTGCGCCTGGCGCCCTTGCCCCAGGCGCTCGTTGCGCCGCAGGCCCCTCCCCTTGAGTTTCTGGACCACCATGGCCAATCGCTCCGCGCGCTGCCCGACGAGGACGAGCTCTTCAGAAACCGGGTTGCCTACCAGGAAATCCCGCAAGGCCTGATCCACGCCACCCTGGCCGCCGAAGACCGGCGGTTCTGGCAACATCCCGGGGTCGATTGGCGAGGCACCTGCCGGGCCGCCTGGCAGATGGTGAGAAACCGCCGAATCATTTCTGGCGGGTCCACCATCACCCAGCAACTGATCAAGCTGGCTGAACCACGGCCGCGGACCTTCCGCTCAAAGTGCGTTGAGGCACTGCAAGCCCTCCGCTTGGAACAGCTCTGGACCAAACAACAAATCCTGGCGGCCTATCTCAATCGCATTGAATACGGGAATGGGGTGGCAGGGTGCGCGCTTGCGGCACGGTTCTATTTTGCCAAGCCGCTGCGGGATTTGAGCCCCGCCGAAAGCGCCTTGCTGGCCGGCTTGCCGCAGGCCCCCACCCGGCTGAACCCCCACCGCCATTTTGAAGGCGCCCGTAAACGGCAGCTCTGGATTCTCGGCCAGCTGCGCGGCCTGCAATGGTTGGACGAAACCGCTTACGAACGGGCGACGCGCGAACCGCTGGTCCTGGCCGCTCCCCGGCGGGCTTTCGAAGCGCCCCATTTCGTGGACCTGCTCCTGCGGCAGCCCGGCCTGCCTGTTTCAGGCGCCCTCCGCACCAGCCTGGACCTTCAACTCAACCGGCATGCTCAACGCCTGCTCCGGGCGCACCTGGCACAACTTCGCGGGCACCAGGCCAGCAATGGCGCGGTAGTGGTCATCGATAACCGCAGCGGCGAGGTTCTCTCCCTGGTCGGATCGGAAGATTACTTCGGTCCACAAGCCGGGCAGGTCAACGGCGCCTGGGCGCCTCGCTCCCCGGGGTCCGCGCTCAAACCGTTCACCTACCTGCTGGCGTTCGAACGAGGCGCCACCCCGGCCTCCGTGCTGGCCGATGTAGCCACCGAATTTGCGACCCCCACCGGGTTGTTTGCGCCGGTCAATTTCGATCACCACTGGTATGGACCGGTAAGCTGCCGCATGGCGCTGGCGAACTCGCTGAACATGCCGGCGGTGAAAGCCCTCGCGCAATTCGGCGGGCCGGAAGCGCTCGTTGAACGGTTGCGAGCCTGGGGCCTGACCACTTTGAATCAACCACCCGCCCACTACGGGCTCGGCCTGACCATCGGCAATGCGGAGGTCCGCCTGCTGGAATTGGCCAACGCCTATGCCTGTCTCGCGCGCCTGGGTGATTTCAAGCCGCCCCGGCTCACGCTCGACACGGCAGCCGCACCCACCACCAGAATCACCAATCCCAATGCCGCCTATCTCATCGCCGACATTCTCAGCGACAACCATGCCCGCGTAACCGCCTTCGGGGCCGACTCTGATCTGCGTTTTCCCTTCAAGGTCGCCTGTAAAACCGGGACCAGCTCCAACTTCCGCGATAACTGGGCGTTCGGTTACACGCCCGAGTTCACCGTCGGCGTATGGGTGGGCAACTTTGATTCCACCCCGATGCGGCAAATATCGGGGGTAACCGGCGCCGCTCCCATCCTCCACGACATATTCATGCACCTGCACCGGCAACACGGGACTTCCTGGTATGAACGCCCGTCTGGCATCTGCGAAGCCTGGGTACACCCCCTCACCGGCAGACGCCTGCGGCAAATAGCGCTTGCTCCTGATTCTGAGAAGGTGCGGGAACTCTTTGCCCCGGATCACCTGCCGCCCTATGAAAGCCCTGACGATTACGACGCGGCGGGCCGGGTGATCCTGCCGCCCGAATACCGGGTCTGGGCAGCCACCGGGAACAACTATCTTACTGACCGGGCGGTGGTCAAGGAAACCGCCGGTGCCCTGCGCATCCTGTTTCCCTTGCCGGGAACCGTCATCCACCTCGACCCCGATCTTCCGTATCAAGGGGGTCGCATCCACCTGCGCGCTGAGGCTCCGCCGCAGGCTCGATGGAGCAGCCCATCAATCCAATGCCGCCGGGAAGCTGATGACTTCACCGCGGTCCTCGTTGAAGGCCGGCACGACCTGGTCCTTCAGGATCCGGTTTCCGGCGAAGAACTCACAACCTGGGTGCAGGTTCTGGCACGATAGGCCGTGGCTCACGCGGAGCCACGGAACCACGAAATCGGCCGGCACCAGGATCAACCGCCCCCTGTCGGGGGCTTTACCCTTGCATCATCGGACCTTTTTCACCGGCTGGCGCAGGATGGTTTTCAGGCGCTCTGATGGCACGCGGCGCGGGTCCGAAATCCGCTTGAGCAACGCGGCCCGGGCGGCGTCCAATTCCTCCGCGGCCACGAAGTCCGGCGTGCGAATCATGAGGCGCCAGCACCACTGCGCCTTGGGGAGGTTCGCGAAGCACGCTGCGATTTGCTGCTCGCCGCTTAACGGAGAGTGCAAACGCGCCGGATACCTGAGCAACGATAAACTGCAAGGCGTAATCCGGCGCTGCCCGAAACGATCTCGTTGGCCAGATCATAACCTCTTCCATACAAGAAATCCCGCCAAAAAAACCGCGGCACCTAAGCACATCCAGGGAAGCCCCGGTCAGCCACACCCAATGCAGACCGGCTTTCCCAGTGCATCCATGGGTTGACGGTAAAAGTGCTGGACTACCAACCCGATTTGTGGCAAAACCTGGGGGATGGAACAAAATTTTGTTGTTCAAGGTCGCAAGCTTGGGCCAGAAGCGATCACTTGGTTGGCGCAGTGGATTG
>JBBQYD010000225.1:0-8271 GCA_038209025.1 Verrucomicrobiota bacterium
GAGTTTGACGATAGGGGATGATTACGACCTTCCCGGAGTCAAGCAGGGTGTAACGTTTGATGTCCCTGCCCTGTAGGAAACGGGAGGCGGATTTGCGCTCTACCTTTACCTCACGTTCCAAAATCTCCGATTTTGCATGCACAATCTTTGGCCCGTCGCGAGTCACATCCAAAACGTAAACTTCATTTGCACTCGTTCGAATGCCTTGCGCCATACGTGCAGCAACGTGCCCGAGTGTGGTTGGATAGCCGCTCAACTTCGTAAAGAGTTCGGTATCCGGCCCGACATGGAAATTCCATTCTCCCACACCAAGATCTTTGACTTCCAAACTACCCTCCGCTCCGGAACCGTCGGCTTGCCACGCCTCCAAGTCTGTGACTTTCAAAACCGAAAACTTTTCCGATGCTGACTTCTTCAAGAAGAGCAAGCAAGTGTAAGTCGTAGCGCCGTCAAAGACTTGCTGGTCGCCAAAGTGAACAATTCTGTCGAGATGTTTCCCCTTCCTGAGATGTTCGCGTAGAGCTTCACCGTATTGAGCATTGAAGAATTTGTGCGGAAGGATGTAGCCGAGTTTACCGCTTGAATTGAGCAAGCTTAACGCGCGTTCCACAAACACAACATAGATGTCGTAGTTTCCTTTTGCGGCAGCGGCGTAGTGTTCATTCAGGTAGCTCACCGATTCAGGGTCGCTTTCCTGCAGAGTCTGGATACGGATGTAAGGCGGATTGCCGACGACCGCATCGAAGCCGCCGGCTTTCATGATGGGCGCGAATTGCACCGGCCAGTCGAAGGCGTGAACGCGCACGAGATCTGCGGGGATCATGGAGAAATCGGAGGCGATGAGGGAGTTGCCGCACTTGATGTTGTCCTGCAAGGGGGGCAGCAGGGCGATGTCGTTCTCATCGGCCAGCAGTTCGCGCTGGCGCTGGATGGTGGTGCGGGTCTCGTTCTCCAGCATTTTGAGGTAGAGCGAGAGTTGGGTGACTTCCACGGCGGCGGCGTCCAAATCCACGCCGTAGATGTTTTGCGTGAGGATTTGACGCTTGAGCGCGACGGTTAGATGCACGTCGCTGGTTTCGGCATCCACCCAGCAGAGGGGGCGGTGCTTCTTTTCCCAGGCGGCGCGGGCGGCCTTTTCCTCCTTGCGGGGCAGTTCGGCGGTTAAGCGTTTCTGCCAGTGCTCGCAAACGCGCTCGAACGCGCGGATGAGAAATGAGCCCGAGCCGCAGGCGGGATCGAGCAGGCGCAGGGCGGCGGTGCGTTTCTCGAAGTCCTTAATTGTAGGAGTCGAGGTGACGAGACTCTGATTTGTCTTTGCATCAGGAGGAGTTTGAGCCTCCTCACGTCGGCTGCTACCAGGCGAGGCGATCTCATCGAGCAATTTTCCGGCGGTCTGCTCGACGATGTAATCCACAATGTAACGCGGGGTGTAATAGACGCCGCCGGCTTTGCGGACTTCGGGCTTTTCCTCGAGGGTGATGCCGCGGCCCTGGGGACGAACGACTTTGCCGAGAAAACGCTCATAGACGCTGCCGAGAATCTCGACGTCAATGACGTTGAACAAAAACGGTGATTCATCGTCGCTCAAATCACCGATAAATCCGGCCAGCCACTCATCGCTGATGAGGAGGGTTTCCGTGAAGTGCGGCTTGAACAGGTTGCCGTTGAAAAAGGGAACGTGGGTGGGCGGACGGCGGTCGAGCGCTCGGAAGTGGCGGACGACGGCACGCCAGAGGGAATCCTTGGGGGCGCGGATGCCGCTGGCGCCGTAATCGGCGGGAGGTTCTTCACGCAGGACGTCAAGCGGCTGTTGGCGGGCGCGGCGGCCGGTGTCTTCGTCACCGGTGTTTCTTCGCCACGTCTCGACGATGCTTTTGAGGTTCGTGCCGGTGTCAATGTCGCGGTCTTCGCAGATGCGCAGGAAAAGGAGCCGGTCGATGACGCGCTGGCAGGCTTCGGTGAGCTTGTTGCCGTCGAGCAGTTGCTCGTGGGCGTTGTTTTTGTAAATGTCCGAAGCGAGGTCGCGCCGCGTTTTGTCGAGGAACTCCAGGAAATCACTGTCCAAGGAGCGCGTGCGGTCGGGTTTGATGAGCCATTGCTGGCGGGCTTTGCCCGCGCCCGTCGCTCGCTTGGGCAGAGCCTCCAGCGCCTGGTCAATGCTGCCGGCGGCAACCTTCTCGCGGGCCAGCAAGTCCCAGAGTTCGCGGGCGATGAGCGGGTATTGGCGGAAGTGCCAGCGTTTCCATTCACCGACTTGCGGCTCATCAATGTGTGGCTTGCCCCCGACGACGTAGATTTTGAGCTCCTCGAAGTCAGTGAGCACGGCCAGCGGCACGCCTTTGTTCCAGGCGTAGCGTTTGGCCTGGAATGCGTAGCGGGCGTGGAGCTCTTCGGCGGGTTTCTTGGCCTCGCAGACAAACCGATCGCGTTTGTCCGCGCGGAAAAGATAGTCGGCGCGTTTGCGTCCCCCGCCAATCTGCGTGGCGCTTTCAATCTCCACTTCACGCTCGCGCTGGATGAGGCCGGCGCGGTTTTCCATGTCCCAGCCAAGCGCGCGGAAAAAGGGATTCAGGAAATCGTCGCGTAACTGGGCTTCGGCGTAGCCGGGTTGTTTGAGTTCCGCGAGACGATCGCCGAAGGATTCCACCAACCGGCTCAATTCTTTCCCAAAAGTCTCAAAGTTGTGGACGGAAGACATGGCCGGAAGCTTAACCACGAGCCTAGTTGCTGGCGAGCGCCGTTTTGACATGCGGTTTTGCCTGTCAGGTTTCGGCCGCCGGATTGCGTTTTTTTTGTCGTTTTTTTGTTTCCCTTTTTCCTCCGTGCCGTTAATTTGCCATCACGATTATGCCTAAACCCCAACAATATAAATTCTGTTTCGGTCCCTGGAACATCAGCGAGGGACAAGACCCCTACGGGCCCACCACCCGCCCGGTTCAAACGTTCGATTGGAAATTGGACGCTCTCAAGCAACAGGGCTACGACGCCATGATGTTTCATGACGATGATGCTGTACCTGATATTGACGGCAAATCAGACGCGGAAATAAAGAAGGCCGCGAAGGAACTAAAGAAGAAGCTGAGCGACGCCGGTGTCGCGGCCGAGATGGTCGCGCCGCGCCTGTGGTTCAGTCCCATGACCGTTGATGGCGCCTATACCAGCAACGACCCCAAATGCCGCAAGTACGCGATTGAACGTTCGCTGCGCTGCATTGATATCGCAAACTACCTCGGCACGGATCTGATCGTGCTGTGGCTGGCCCGGGAAGGCACCTACATGCGCGAGGCCAAGAACGGCTGCCGCAGTATTGAACTGCTGGTTGAGGCAACCGATAGGATGCTGGCCCACGATAAGAAGATTCGGATTTCCATTGAGCCCAAGCCCAATGAACCGATGGATCATGCCTATTTGCCGACGATCGGCCACGCGCTCGCGTTCGCCCAGCTGACCCGTGATCCCAAGCGGGTCGGCTGCCTGATTGAATCAGCGCACGCGATTCTCGCCGGTCTGGATCCCGCCGATGAAATCGATTTTGCCATGGCTTTCGGCAAACTGTGGTCGCTGCACCTCAATGACCAGAACGGTTTGAAGTTTGACCAGGATAAACCGTTCGGCAGCGCGAACCTCCGCGTCGCCTTCAACCAGGTGCGCGCGCTCGAGCGCAACGGCTACGGCAAAAACGGCGAATACGTCTGCTTCGACGTGCATCCGTTTCGCCCCACCAAAGTCGAGCATTGGCTCGCCCACCTCGACAACAGCCGCAAGACGTTCATGCTCCTCCTGGAAAAAGCCCGCAGCTTTGACGAAAAAGCCGCGCAAGCCCTCATTGGGGACCGCAACTACGCCGCTCTCGACCAGATGGTGCTCGAGCACCTCATGGGCAAAACAGCTTAGGCTTTCGCCCGCACCAAACGGACGCCGGCTCACTACCGGCGTCCGTCATACCAGATATGGCAGCTCTGGGCGCTTTTCAAGGTGCGCCCCAGGCCGAGGGCGGTTCGCAGGAGGAATCGCAGGTGTTCCCAGTCCGAGTAGAGGTGGGCCTTTCGCGCGGACGTCTCCAACGGATGGCGGTGCAAGACCACGATTCTTTTCCCCCGCAGTTTCGCCCGTCTCCTCAACCGCCTGCTCAGTTCCAATTCTTCGGAGGCAAACAGCTCCAGGTTGAACCCTCCCAAGTCTCGAAATTCCCGTGTTTCACAGAAAATAAAAGAACCCGCCAGCAAGCGGGTGGTTCTGCTGATCAGATTCCAGCCCCGGGCAAGCAATCGGACAGCCGGTCTTGCCGCTCCCAACCGCACCGTGCTGCCGCCCGCCAGGCAATCCCCCCGCTCAATTGCCCTCACCACGTCCGCAAATAATTCGCGTGCAGGGAAAGAATCGGCATCAATGAACAGCAGCCAATCGCCACTCGCGGCTGCCGCGCCTCGGTTTCGCGCCCGCCCGATCTGGTTGACCGGCTCAAAGACCACCCGGGCACCCGCGCGCGTCGCGATCTCCCCGGTCTTATCAGTGGAATTGTTGTTGCAGACAATCACCTCGGAGGCCCAGCCCGCCGAAGAGAAGGCTTCGCTGGCCGCAAAAATCCGCCGGAGCGTTTCTGGCAGCAGCTTTTCCTCGTTGAACGCCGGAATGATGATTGAGATTTTCACTCGCAATGGCCCGACTCCATTTTTGCTCAGGTTTTGCGGTCCCACCTTTAGCAATACACCCCAGGGCCGCCGCCTGAGGCTGATCCAGATTGTAAAACAATCGGCGAACTTCGTTCCACTAATCATGAGTTGAAGCCACGCCGACCCGGGAGCGGCTTCCCGGCGGAGCCGCTCAAGGCTGCCGGCGTGGGAGGCCGCACCGGCCTGTGCTCACCTCTGGATCCGTGCTGAACCGCCTTTGGCGAAAGCCCGTACCTGGTCCACTGACGCCATCGTCGTGTCGCCGGGGAACGTTGTCAGCAGGGCTCCGTGTGCCCAGCCCAACTTCACTGCGTCCTCTTCGCCCTCGCCATTCAGCAAACCGTAAAAGAAACCTGCGGCAAACCCGTCGCCCCCGCCGACGCGATCCAGCACATCCAGCTCGCAGGTGGGCGCGTTATAGGTCTGACCGTTGATCCAGGCGACGGCGCTCCAGGTATGCCGGTTGGTGGAATGCACCTCGCGCAACGTGGTTGCCAGAATCTTGATTTGGGGGTGCTTCTTTGTCACATTGCCGATCATTCCCACGAATGCGCTCGGGTCCAGTTTTGATTTTGCCGCCACTTCCGGCCCCGGAATCCCCAGGCCAAGCTGTAAATCCTCTTCGTTCCCCACCAGCACATCCACGTTCTTCACGATCCGGTCCAGCACCGCGACGGCCCGGTCGTGCCCGCCCAGAATATTCCATAGTTTCGCCCGGTAATTCAGGTCGAAGGACACAATCGCCCCCGCCGCCTTCGCCGCCTGCATCGCTTCGATGATCACTTCCGCGGTTGTGAGGGAGAGCGCCGCAAAAATGCCCCCGCTATGAAACCAGCGCACGCCTTCGGCAAAAATGGTCTTCCAATCGAAATCTCCCGGCTTGAGCTGGGCGGCGGCTTCGTTGCAGCGGTTATAGAACACCACCGGCGCCCGCACCCCCTGGCCGCGGTCACTATACACCGTCGCCATATTCGGGCCATGCACCCCATCATGCTTGAATCGCTTGTAAAACGGCTTCACCCCCATGGCCCGCACCCGTTCGGCGATCAGGTCACCGATCGGATAGTCCACCATCGCGGTCGCCACCCCGGTATTCAGACGAAAGCAATCCGCCAGGTTCGCCGCCGCATTGAACTCCCCGCCACTCACATGGATATCGCAATGCGTCGCCTTGCGGAACGGGATGATTCCCGGGTCCAACCGATGCACCAACGCGCCAAGTGATAGAAAGTCCAACCCTGCTTTTTCGCGAATATTAAGACCGTATTTCATAGGTGATAAGTGTGCCTGCATGTTCCATAGCGAGCCGTTGAACCAACAGCAGATTGCCGGGTTATCCTGCGTTCTGAAAAGGAGCCCGCGGCGCCTTGGCCGCGGGCCGGCTCGATTATTCCCGGCTGACCCGCGGCGACGGATATGATGCACAAACCACCCCGTTTGTCCCGAAAAATTACTCCCCTCACGGCGCACATTGTTTCCCCATCCCGTTGCCCGCCCACGATGTCCGTTCCGTCTTGCGCGCATCGCACCTGGGTGCGGCCCAAACCTTTGGGCGGTCGATCCCCCTCCTTATGAGGTCATTACCCCACTGAAAAGAGTGCCTGGTTGCGCCATCATGTGGTGGGTTAGTATGTGGGGTGGTTAAAGGGCGGCCCGTTCGCGGGTCGCTCTTTTTTGATCGCAGGACTGCGCGATAGCAGTCAGGAAGCGGATTCACGGGCTTCCAGTGGCGATGCCGGGCCGCCCGGCGACCCGATTGCGCTCCTGATACCGTTCCCAACACACCCGGCGTTACGATGTGGTCGCCGGTTCGTCAGGGTGATACCACCCGGTAGAAGCGACTCGGCACGTTCGTGATCGGCTGTAGATTCGTCAACCAGCCTCCGGTCCCGATCAGATTCGTCACCTGCACCCAGTTCGTGTCGCGCAAGGTATCCTTATACTGCACCCGGTAACTCTGCGCCGCCTGGCCCAGCCATTGGAAGGTAAACTGCCCCGCGCCTGCAGTCGGAATCTTCAACTGCGGCTGAGTCAACGATCCCGCACCCTGCGTCAGGTTCGCCGTCTCACTCTTAACCGAAGCAAACGCGTTCGAAACCACCACCGCATACGGCCCGTAATGCTGCGCCGCGACATTCGTGATCACGAGCGTCACATTGGTTCCCGCCGGCAGGTTCGTCCCATAAAGCTGCCACCGATAAACCAGAGGCAGATCACCCGCTGCCGCCACCGTAAAGCTAACTGTCTGCCCGTTCGTCCGTGATTGCCCCAGCGGTTGGGTGGTGATCGCCGGCCCGATGCCTTCCACCGCGCCGATGTCCGTTTGCAGGGTGCCGGTTCCGGGTCGTACGGCCCCCCGCTGATCCAGCAGCGGCGCGGACACATCATTTCCGGCGTTGGCCGCGGGACTTCCTGGCAGGGGCATCATCGTTGGTGTTAATCCTCCGTTGGCTGCCAGCGGACCCAGTTTCGGGTCCGTATTCACCCGGCTCGTGGCGCCCAAACTCACGCTGCGGTCCGCGCTGATATTGTTGCCGCCATCGCTCATGGAGCCGTAACCGCTGCCGCCGCTTGCGAAGGCTCCGGCAATGGTATTCTTCAGCCAGAGCGTTCCCGCCAAATTCGCCAGATTGCCTCCGCGAGCTTTGCCGGAGGTCCCGCCTGATCCAGGAAAAGCCCCGGCGCCTCCCGCTCCGTTCGTCCCCCCGATCGCGGCGCCGGATGCCAGGGTGCAGTTCACCAGGATCATGGTTCCTGAGTTGGCGAGGCTTCCGCCCTGGCCATTCCCCCCGTTCCCCCCATCGCCGCCCGAATAACTTCCAGGTCCGCCATCGCCGCCGTTTCCGCCTTTAGCCTCGTTTCCGGAGAAGGTGCAGTTCGTGAAAAGTCCGTCATTCACGTTCCAGATCGCGCCGCCAGCCGCCTCAGAGCCGTTTAAGCCAGTCGTCCCGCTGCCGCCGCCGGTGGTCCCGCCGGCCGCTGCGGTGCCGCCCAGGGTGACATTCCCGGCAAAGGTGCTGCTCACAACCTCCAGGTAATTCGAGGAACAAATCGCCCCCCCGTAACCCGCCGCCCCGGCCCCTCCGATCCCGGGCCAGCCAACGAACGCTCCCGCGCCTGCCTCGCCGCGTGCGCCGCCGTTCCCGCCGGCCACCGAGTTGCTCACAAAGAAACAACTGTGAACGGTCAGCACTCCCAAATTCTGAATGGCTCCTCCAAAACCCGCCGCGCCTTTCCCGCCCTTCCCGCCGTTGCCTCCCTGGTACAGCCCATCGCCCCCTTTGCCCCCCGATCCGCCCGCGCCGCCACTCGCCTGGTTGCCGCTGAAAACCACGTTCGAACAGCTCAAGGTTCCGAGATTGAAGATTCCCCCGCCATATCCCGGGGTCGCGTCCTTGCCGCCTGTGCCATCACCTCCGTTGTTCGCACCATTGGCGCCGTCATTGCCGGAGGCTCCGTTCCCGCCGGCCGCCACGTTGTTCGTGAAACTACAATTGCTCAGCCGCACGTCCGCCCCGCCGCCAACCAGCAGCGCGCCTCCGCGCGCGGCCCGGCCACCCCGGAAATGGATTTTATCCGCCGCGAATACCACCCCCGC
>JBBQYD010000226.1:0-8269 GCA_038209025.1 Verrucomicrobiota bacterium
ATACGCCGGTGGTCGGCGACATTCTCGACCAACTCCAGCGTTTCCACCAGTTTCTGCCGCCGGAGGTCCGGCCCTTGCGTTCGGACATGAAGCTGGCCGGCCGGGCGATGCCCGTGCTGCAGGCGGACGTCTTCGGCCCGCAAGACCAGCCCTTCGGGCTGATGACCCGGGCGCTGGACGATCTGCGGCCGGGCGAAGTGTATGTGGCCACTGGCGGCACCATGCAAAGCGCCAACTGGGGTGAGATCATGACAGCGGCAGCCCGGGCTCGCGGTGCCGTGGGCGCGGTGGTCAACGGCTGGCACCGCGACACTCCGCGAGTGCTCGAACAACACTGGCCGGTTTTCAGCCGGGGCGCCTGGGCGCAAGATTCCGGCCCGCGCATGAAGGTCGTGGACTTCCGCTGCCAGATTGAAATTGGCGGCGTGAGCGTCTGCCCGGGCGACTTGGTCTTTGGGGATGTGGACGGGGTGCTGATCATTCCCCGCGATGTGGAGGGGGAAGTCATCACCCGCGCACTGGCCAAGGCGCGGGCCGAGAAACTGGTGCGCAAGGCGATTGAGGGCGGCATGTCGGCCACGCACGCCTTTGAGGAGTTCGGGGTGCTGTAAGATGTCTTCCCCAGCCAGCCAAACTTCGGAGAAGAACAGTCGTATTGGGTTTCGGTGGGTGATTTGCGCGCTTTTGTTCTGCGCCACGACGATCAACTACATGGACCGTCAGGTTCTCGGTCTGCTCGCGCCCACGTTGGAGCGCGAGTTCGGCTGGACGGAAATCCAGTATGGGCACATCGTCACCGCGTTCCAGGCTGCTTACGCCATTGGCCTGCTGGGTTTTGGACGGTTGGTGGACACTCTCGGCACCCGTCACGGCTACTCAATCTCAATCATCTTCTGGAGTATGGCCGCCGCCGCTCACGGGCTGGCGAGGTCCGTGTTTGGGTTCGGAGCGGCACGGTTCGCGCTCGGGCTTGGGGAGGCGGGGAACTTCCCGGCAGCCGTCAAGACCGTGGCGGAGTGGTTTCCGCGCCGCGAGCGGGCGCTAGCCAACGGCCTCTTTAACTCCGGTGCCAACGTGGGTGCCATGCTGGCGCCGGCCCTCGTGCCGTGGCTTGCAGGCCACTTCGGCTGGCGAGGCTGCTTTGTCGTCCTGGGGGCTGTCGGATTCGTTTGGCTGGCCGCCTGGTGCTGGCTTTACGATACGCCAGAAAGATCCCGTTTCATTTCCGCCTCCGAAAGGGCGCACATCTGCAGTGATCCACCGGAACCCACGCAGCAGAGAAGCAGCTTGCGCTCGCTGTTGGGGTATCGGCAGACGTGGGCCTTTATCGTTGGCTTCGCGTTCTCAGCGCCCATCTGGTGGTTTATCTCTACTGGCTGCCCAAATTCCTGAACAAGCAATATGGGTTGGAACTGGCCAGGCTCGGCCCGCCGCTAATTGTGATCTATACGATGACCTGCTTTGGCAGTATTGGCGGAGGTTGGCTGTCGTCTGTGATGCTGCGGCGGGGTTGGTCGGTCAACGCGAGTCGCAAAACGGCCATGCTGGTTTGCGCGCTGTGCGTGGTGCCGGTGGTTTTCGCGGCCAAGGCGTCCCAGGTTTGGGTGGCCACCTTGCTCATCGGTCTGGCCGCCTCCGCCCATCAAGGTTGGGCGGCCAACCTGTTCGCTTTGGCCAGCGACCTGTTTCCCAAACACGCCGTGGCTTCCGTGGTCGGCTTGGGAGGCATGTTCGGCGCACTGACCGCCATGATCTTCTCGCAGTCGGCGGGTTTGATCCTCCAATTCACCGGCAGTTACTGGAGCTTGTTTGCCATTGCCAGTGGGGCCTATCTGGTCGCTCTCCTGATCCTGCATGTCCTTTCCCCGCGCCTCGTCCCCGTGAACCCTGTTCCCGATCAGAAAGCCTCGTCATCCAAGCAGAACATCCCATGAAAGAACAGTCTCGTCCCATGAACTCACGATTCCGCCTCCTGCATATATTCGGCTGCACCTTAATGGCCAGCCTCATTCCGCTCGCCAGCTACGGCCAGGCTCAAAGGGACTCCAGCCCGAGGGCAGGAGATCCGTTTGCGCCTGAGGTCATCACCGCGCTGATGCGGGAGGTGAATGACTACCAGGTGGGCCATCCCGTGATGAAGGGCTTGAATCGCAATTGGGAACGTGGCACTTGGTTCACCGGGGTGATGGCCGCGGGGCAGGCGACGGGCGACGAGAGTTACATCGAGCAGGCTATGCACTTCGGACAGGAACACCAGTGGCAGCCCGGCACCGAGCGATCGGGTGGCAACAAGCTCACCTGCACCCAGACCTACCTGGAACTGTATTTCTTGAAAACCAATCGTGCCTTCATTGAACCCTTGATTCAATGGCTTAACGCCGGCGCGTCCAATACGCCGAGCGGCGCAAAGGTCTGGTATCTTGAAGGCGGCGTCCGGTATGCCGACTCGCTCTATGTGGGCGCACCGCCGCTGGCGATGCTCGCCAAGGCAACGGGTGACGCGAAATACCTGGATTGGATGAACGCCTTCTTCTGGGACGTTCATGCGGAGATTTTTGACCCGGCGGCAGGCCTGTTCTATCGCGATAAACGGTTCATCGGCAAGACCAACGCGAATGGCAAGAAAGTGTTTTGGTCGCGCGGCAATGGCTGGGTTTTGGGGAGCCTGCCTCGCATTCTGTCGTATCTGCCGGCAAACGACCCGAGCCGCCCAAAGTATGAGGCTTTATTCAAACAGATGGCGACGGCGATTGCGAAGCAGCAGCAACCGGATGGATTGTGGCGGCCGAACCTCGGTGACTCAGAGGAGTTTTTCATGCCCGAAACCAGCGGTAGCGGCTTCTTCTGTTACGGTATTGCCTGGGGGATTCGCAACGGGGTGCTGGACCGCGCGGAGTTCCTTCCGGTCGTCAGGAAAGCGTGGGCGGGCCTGGTGAGCTACGTCAGCCCCGAAGGCCGGGTCCAGTGGGGGCAACTCGTCGGGGACCGTCCGGCACCGGTGCAACAGAGCAATTCACACGAGTATGTGACCGGCACATTCCTGCTGGCGGGGAGCGAAGTGCTTCGCTTGGTGAAAGCCGGCGTGATATCGGGGACGGAATCCAAAGCTGGCGCGTCCAGCGAGCCGGCCCTTCTCCCGCCCGCCGCTCTCACCACCGGGTCGTTGAACGCATCCGCCTACCTCCACGCCGATAAAATCAACCTCTTTCTTGACCGGCAGCAAAAGGTGGGAGACTTCCAGGCCACGGGGCTCACACGCGGGGATTACCTGCGTGTTCTGGAAGGGCAAGTGCGGGCCATGCGCCACTATCAAGACGGCGGCGGGCGCATCATTGACCCGGTCGAAAAAGCCGAGAAGTATTTTGCCACGCCCTGCTATGCGCACGCGGTTGCGGCGCTGGCGGCGTCGGGGCACACGAAGGATCAGGCACTGATAGAGAGCGGGATGAAGGCGCTCGACGTGGCACTGCGCGACATGGCGGAGAACAAAGCAGCGGGCAATCACGGTGATTTCTTCACCTGGCCCGCGATGTTTGCTTATGAGTTGTTCCAGAAATCTGCTGCCTCCGAACGAAAGGCGGTGTGGGCCGCACACTTGCAGGCGGTCGAGCCGAAGAAATTGTACAAGGCTTATCTGGGGCGCGCCGGTAATTGGACAATTGTGAACACCGCCGGCGAGTTTTTCCGGCATCGCGGCGGCTTCACGTCGCTGGGCTACGTGGAAGACAGCCTGATGGGGCAGCGTCCCAACTTTACGCCGCTCGGCCAATATAATGAGGGTGGCAATCCGTTTCCCTACGACCATTTCCCGCGCCATTACCTGGCCGGGGTGCTGCACCTCGGCTACCGCGGCGCGCAGTTTGAGGCGTACCGCGAATGGTTGTGGCGCGGCGCGTGGACCTCGCTGTTTATACAATCACCATTTGGCGAACTGCCCACGGGCTACCGCAGCAGCCACCACATCTGGAACGAAGCCGAACAATGCGTCACGTTTGAATTGTTGGCCCGCGCTTATGCGGAAGCGGGCCGCCCGGCCGAAGCGGGGGCGTTCAAGCGCGCAGCGCATCTTTCGCTCGGCTCGATCAAACAGTGGATTCGGCCAGACGGCTCCGGTTACATCGTCAAGAACCGCTATCCGATCGAGGCGCGCCACGGTTACGAGGGCTACTCCGCGCACACGTGTTACAACCTGCTCGCCTGCTCGATGCTGGCGCAGGCCTGGCAATTCGCGGATGATTCCGTGAAGGAAAAGCCCGCTCCGGCGGACGTGGGCGGGTTCGTCGTGCCAATTTTGACGCCGTTCCACAAAATCTTCGCCAACGCGGGCGGCACGTACGTGGAATACGACACCAGTGGCGACCACGTTTACAATCCGACCGGGCTGATCCGCGTGCATGTAAGAGGCGCCCATCCGCAACTCGGCCCCTCCGACGGTTGCGCGACGCGTTACAGCGGCACGAATTGTAACATCGCCGTGGGACCGGGTTGGCAGGACGCGGGCGGGGTATGGCGCTCGCTCGCGGAAATGAGTCCGCAACAATCACTCGTGGAAGTCCTGGGGGAACAAACCGAGCGCGCCTCGTTCCGTGTGACCCACATTCTCGCCTGGACCAACGGGACGCCGGGCAAGATCAAACTGGCGGAAACGATTGTCGTCGAACCCGCCGGCGTGACAGTGACGGACGATCTCACCGGCGACATTGCCAACATGAGAGTGACGTGGCCGATGCTGGTTTTTGATGGCGCGGAGCAAGCGGAGGTCCAGCTTGGCAAGAACACGGCATCGCTTCGATTGGGCGGGCGGGGCACGCGCTTCACCCTCTTGGAACCGACCGGTACGCTGCTCCAGCGGGCTGGGAAACAGGTGTCGCATCGGAACGGGATGATGGAGCCAGCGACTGCGGAATTCTCCGGCAAGCAGGCGGTTTATCGCATCACTGCCTTGCCGGAGCGTGATGGGCCCGCTGGACGCTAGCCACTCGCATGAAACATTGTTCTCCCAAGACGCGAACCCGGCCGCCTCGGGTGGCCGCCAGTTCCGGAATATCCGGACTGCGGTTCTCACCGTCCGCGGAGCCTGGAAAGCCCCGGGTCCAACAACTCGTGGGACAATTTCGTTATCCCGAAACGGCGGTGGAGGGTCAGTCCGCCTAATCCAACCCGCAAGTGAACGATATCCAGTCGGGCAGTTCCATTGGACGCTGGAAAAGGTGACGGATGGCGTGCAAGAACTCGTGGACGACGGTTGCGTGGAAAAAGCCGGTAAGGGTGATTATCAACTTCCCAATTGGATGGATTTTTGCGAGGAATAGAGCGAATGATTCTTCCATTTCCAAAGGGATTGCGGCGGCCTGGCTGGAGGGTTGTCGGTCTCGCTCTCCTGACCTTCACCCTCAATGCTGTGCTCAGCAGGGTCGGCGCGGGTGAGTTCGAAGTGCTCGGAATTCCGGTGAAGACAGTGTCCATCATGGGCGCGGCCATTGGGGTGGATGAGAACGATCAGGAGACGCTCTACTTTAACTGCGCGCAACCCGGGAACCGGTTATTTCTCCTGCAGGTTAACGCGAAATCCGGCAAGGCCAGCCAGTTCAGCGCTCCCATCGGCGAAGGGGCGCGGAGTGTGATTGCCGGACCAGACAAATCGGTTTACCTCGGCACGTGGGAGAGCGGCTACCTCTTGAAGTTTGATCCCCATCAGCCCGAGAAAGGCTTGGTCTCGCTGGGCAAACCATCGGCCACAGAAAGTTACATCTGGGAATTCGCGGTGGGAGCAGACGACCGCATTTACGGCTGCACGTATCCCCAGGCCCGGCTCATTCGATACGACTGCAAGACCGGCCAATCAGATGATTTGGGGCGGTTGGACCAAAGTGAAATGTACGCCCGCTCGATTGCCGCTTCCACGAACGGCTCGCTTTACATCGGCATTGGAACGGTGCGCGCGCAGGTTGTGCGATTTGATCCGGCGACCGGATCGAGGACCCGATTGTTGAAGGAAGATCAACGCCCCCACGGAACGGCGCTGGTCTCGAGAGCTGTCGATGGGCGGGTTTACGCGCGCATCAACGGCAACGAGTTTCGTTGCGACGGTGACCTCTTGACGCCGGTGAGCGGCACGCCGAAAACTCCGCCCATGACCCTCAACGACGGCCGCACGCTCACCTCATTCAAGGCAACTGATGACCATGTGCTCTACACTTTGACCACGCCAAAAGGCAGGAAACAGGCGAAGAAGGCGGCCTTTGACGGAGCTGGCATTCGCATTTTCGCCCTGGCAGCGGGGCCAAACGAACACATCTACGGCAGCACCGCTCTGCCCTTGGAGGTTTTTGATTATTCACCCCAAGACAAGATGCTGAGGCACCTGGGCAACTCCACGGGCGCCGAAATCTACTCCTTCGCGACTGACGGAAACCTCCTTTATGCCTGCGCGTATCCGCGAAGTTATCTGACCGTTTATGATCCTCGAAAGGCGTGGGAATTTGGCGAACAGCGGGAAAACAACCCGCGGGGCATCGGTTACATGGGTGCGGGGCATCTGCGTCCACGTGCCACGATCATCGGGCCCGATGGCCGCGTGTACGTTGGCAGCCTTGCCCCTTACGGCGAGGTCGGAGGCGCGCTGGGAATTTACGATCCAAAACAAGATAAAGTGGTGGAGAACTATCGGAACATTATTCCCGATCAAGGCATCTCGGCTTTGTGCCAGGACCCTGCCACCGGCAGGATTTTTGGCGGGTCGTCCAGCGAGGCCGGGGGCGGCGCACGCCCGGTGGCCAAGGAATGTCTCACGTTCGCGTGGAATCCAAAGACGAGGATGAAAGAGTGGGAGAGCGCCGTTGTGGCAGGTGATCATCAGGTGGTTGCGCTCACCGCGGCGCACGGCAAAATCTTCGGGGTGTCGCATCCTTCCCGGACACTCTTTATTTTGGACGCTAAAACCTGGGCGGTGCTCGGAAAAATTGCCGTGCCGTTCGGCGCGGTGCATGAAGTGTCACTCGCATACTATCCGCCGCATGACTCGATTTACGGCCTGGCCCACGACAGCATTTTCAAGGTGGATCCCAAAACGTTTGCCATCACGGAGGTCGCGCGGAGCAAGGAACCAATCTCTTGCGGCATTGCGGTCACGCAAACTGGCATCTATTTTGGGAGCATGATGAGACTTGTCCGCTGGAAGTGGTAAAGCCTGGGGTGCGAAAGAATCGACCATTGCCGACCGAGCCTTAAAACACAAATTTCCGGCATGAGCCCGATCTAAATAGCGATCGCGTTGAGGGCGGTGCTCCTGCCCGGTGACTTGCGACCCTGAATTCGGAAATGACAAATTATGCGAACAACAACGGATCGTTCTAAGAAGCGGCAGCTCCAACCCGCCGGGCAACGTCTGCTTTCACGACGAGACTTTCTGCGAGCCGCAGTCCTGGGCTCGGCCGCCAGCCTGGCCGGCTGCGGGCGTTTCAAGACCCTGACCGGCGGCCACGGCGCGGCGCGATTCCGGACCGTCACCTATAACGTCTATGCCTGCTATGGCTGGCTGCCCGACGCGGAGAAGTTCAAGCAGCGGCGCGCGGCCGCCAAAGACAAGCAGGTCATGGCCGGGATGGCGGCGCGTTTCGCCGAGGCGCTCCGTCCACTTCACGCCGACCTGATCACGTTTCAGGAATCGCCACCGGAGTGGGTGGTCGCCGAGATCGCAAGTCGCTTGCAGTATCGCCACGTCTTCTTCCCCAGTGGCGGGAGTTGGCCCGGCGCCTTACTGACGCGGCTTGAAGTCATTGAATCGGCCAATTGCCCCATCGCGGAAGGCCAGCGCCCCAAGGACCTTTTCACCCGTCACTGGGGCCGGGCCGTTCTGCGGTCGCCTTCCGGCCCGCTGGTTGTCCACAGCCTTCATCTCCATCCCCAGGACGACGCGATTCGCACGCGCGAGGTGACCGAGGTGCTCCGGGCGATGCGGAGTGATCTTGCGGGCGGGCTCCCGCTGATATTGCAGGGCGACTTCAACCATACGGATGCGAACCCCGAGTATCAGATGTGGGTGGCCGCGGGCCTGGTGGACACGTTTCGCGCGGCTGGCAAAGGCCTGGAAATCACGATACCTAACCCGAACCCCAAGGAAGCCAAACGAATTGACTTCATCTGGGCTCATGGCGCGTTTAGCAAGCGCTTGAGAGAATCGCGTGTGCTGAGTGATCGGCCCTTCTCGCTCGATCGCAACGATCCCGACGCATTCGCCCTGAGCGACCATCGGCCGGTCATGGCAACA
>JBBQYD010000227.1:0-8255 GCA_038209025.1 Verrucomicrobiota bacterium
CAGGTTTGCGCGGGTGTCCCGGTGGTGGGCCTGGCGCCCGGGTATGAGGAAGGTGTTTTGCCAACTGCGGTCCTCGACGAGGATAATGGGGGTGCGTGGGTGAGCGGCGCGCAACCGCCGGACGAACGGTTCCACGCGCTCGGCGACTTCCTGCACGGTCATGTTTGGCACGCAGTCGAGCACATAAGCGGCGGGGTCGAGTTCGGCAAATAATTCACCCATTTCCGGTTCCATTTTACCATTGCCGGAGAACCCGAGATTGATGGTCGGCCAGTTCAAATGGCGTCCGACAATGGCCACGTGCGCCATGCCCGGCCGGGTGGCGCAGCCGCCCTGCAGGACCGAGGTGCCGTAAAACACGATGGGTTTGCGCTCGCCGACCCCCCAGGGGCCCGCGGGTTCCAGCACGGCATCAGCGGGAATCCCGAGTTCCACAAAGCTCACGCCATTATACAAGGGCAGGTAGAGCATGTATTCCCGTTTGCCGGGCGCGAGGTTATTAGCCAGGGCGGCCGAATTGGTCTGTTCCTTGGGAATGCCGATGCCGAGCCAATGCCAGTTCCTGGCCGAGGTGCGCACGTAAAGATCAAGCCCACTGACGCCGGTGGCAGCCATGTGCGGCATGGCGAGGCTGGGCGAGGTCAATGCCCACCGCGCATGGATGTTGGTGGCGTCGGTGATGAAGCGCACGAGCATGCCGGCGGAGTTATGCGCGAGCTGCCAGACCGGCGGGCGGACGGCCTGCTCGGCTTTGGCGGGCAGGCGGTCGAAGAATTTGCCGGTGTTTGTCCAACCACGCCCTTCAACGGCGAGGGTGCGGATATCGGTCCATACGAGACCGGGGGCCGGCTTGGCCTGCGCGGTCGCCGGGTGCGTCCAGGCGAGGGTCAACCCAACGATGATCAACGACAAAATTCCCTGCATGGGCTGCAAGGTGGCAAGGAACGGCTCAGGGATAAAGCATAAAGCCGAAGGGGAGGATCCGTAATCAGTGTGCCAGGGCCCGGGGGACGGCACCCGGGGGAATGTAAGAAAGGCCCGGCGGCCTGATTGCTCAGGCCGCCAGAACCTCAAACCCAAGGAGTTGAAGAGCGCTGGCCGAAAGCCGGCACCTTGTAGCAGATGGTATGGAGGGACTTTTCGCCTGGCCAATGAGGGCCACGGCGGCAGGGGAAACTTCCGAAAAGCAATTGGAATTTGTGCCTGTCACAATGGGAGGTTAAGCAAAGGCTATACCAACGCCTGGGCGGATTGGGTAAGCTGTTGGCGTTAAACGAATCATTCCGCACGAGGCGGGAACGAGGGCTCGCGGCTGCCCGGATAAGGGGGGTATGCCTGTCTTGAACCTGCCCCGGTTGTCCTATTCCGGGTCACGAATGGCGGGCCGGGTGCCGGGCGGCATGACTTCCATGCGGGAAGGCTTCTCTTTGCGGCGGTCGGGGGTGAAGACCAGGCGTTTGCGCTGGATGGCCACGCCGGTTTTGCTCGCCAGCGCGATCGCGCGCACGGCTTCCAGGCCGGTCAGGTTCCACGCGGCCAGGCTGGGCCGGAAGAAATGCCGGGAGCCGGCGGTGTCCCGCCCGGGGAACAAGCTGACTTTCAGGCGGCGCAAATCGGGATAAATATCATCCCAATTGCGGTCATTGTAGCGGACGTGGGAAGTGAACCGGGCGGCGTTGAGGCGTTCAAACGTGGCCGGATGCTCGATGTTAATGAGTGGTTCCAGGGTGTCCTCAGCGGTGTGCAACAGGAGCAGCGGCGGCTGAAAGGTGGCGCGGATTTCGGATTGGCTGGTGAGGGCCTGCACGGCATCGAGCAGGGTGGGCTGGCGGTTCGCAAGCTGGGCCTTGATGCGGCGGAAAAAATAGATCTCATCGGTCGCGCCGGGCATGAAGACGATGGCCTTTACAGTTGCGTTGGACGTGAACGCGCCGAGCATGACATCGACGCAATTGGAGCGGTTAAGGAGCTGCGCCGGCTGCCTCAGGGGCATGTCCGCCAGGGCCGCCTCCCAATTCTGCGCGCGCAACCCCAGCCCGCCGACGCTGGCGGCCAGCAGGAGAAGCCAAAGCTTTAACGTTCGACCGGAACTCATCCGGTACTTCAACCTGTCAGCACGCTTTACGCAAGCTGATTCATCCGGTAAGCTATCATCTTTTGAGTCTGAAGAATCATGCAGTCATTTGAAAAGGAAATCAACCGCCGGCGCACCTTCGCCATCATCTCGCATCCCGACGCGGGCAAAACCACGTTGACGGAGAAGTTGCTGCTTTACGGCGGAGCAGTGCAACTGGCGGGCTCCGTCACGGCGCGCAAAACGCAGCGGGCCACCACCTCCGACTGGATGGAGCTGGAGCGGCAGCGCGGGATTTCGGTCAGCTCCACGGTGCTGCAATTCGAATATGAGGGGTTTTGCGTGAACCTGCTGGATACGCCGGGGCACAAGGATTTCTCCGAGGATACCTACCGGGTGCTGACGGCGGTGGATTCGGCGGTGATGGTGATCGATGCGGGCAAGGGCATTGAAACGCAAACCCGCAAGCTCTTTGAGGTCTGCCGGCAACGGGGGATTCCCATTTTCACGTTCATGAACAAGATGGACCGTCCGGCGCGGGACCCGCTATCGCTGCTGGACGAGTTGGAGCGGGTGCTGGGCATTGCGGCGTTCCCCATGAACTGGCCCCTGGGGGATGGTCCCGATTTTCGCGGCGTTTTTGACCGGCAAGGCAACCATGTGCATTTTTTCGAGCGCGTGCCCGGCGGCCAGTTCCGGGCCCCGGTCTCGGTGCTCGGTTTGGGGGATGACCTGGTGCGCGAGCAGATGAAGCCCGATACCTACGCGCACACGGTGGAGGAACTTGAGATGTTGGAAGGCGCGGGAGCCACGTTTGATCATGCCGCCGTGCTGGCGGGCAAATTGACCCCCGTTTTTTTCGGCAGCGCGGTGAATAATTTTGGCGTGCAACTGCTCCTGGACGCCTTCCTGAAGCTGGCTCCGCCGCCGCGCCCGCGCACGGTTGCCGGCCAGGAGGTGACGCCGGAGGGCGATTTTTCGGGGTTTGTCTTCAAAATCCAGGCAAACATGGATCCCAAGCACCGCGACCGCCTGGCCTTTGTGCGGATTTGTTCCGGGAGGTTTGAGCGGGATATGACGGTAACCCACACGCGGACCGGTAAAAAAGTCCGGCTTTCCAGCTCGCACAAGGTGTTTGGCCGGGATCGGGAAACGATCGATGAAGCCTTTCCGGGCGATGTGCTGGGGTTGGTGGGGCACAACGATTTCAGAATTGGAGACACGCTGGCCGAGGATGCGAAGCTGGTTTACCGGGAGATACCGCGTTTCACCCCGGAATGCTTTGCCTGGCTGCAAAGCCCCAGCACGGCCCAGTTCAAGCGGTTCCGCGAAGGCCTGGACCAGCTTTTGCAAGAGGGCGTGGTGCAGGCTTTCCTGGTCAAGGATTCCATGCAGCGAGTGCCGCTGCTGGGCGCCGTGGGGCCGTTGCAATTCGAAGTGGTGCAATACCGCATGCAGATGGAGTATGGCGCGGAGTCCCGCCTGGAATCGGCGCCGTGGAAGGTGATCCGCTGGGTGGCGCCAGATGGCGAGCCGGCGGCGGAGGCCTCGCTGCCTACCGGCGCGCGCCTGGCCACCGATGCCGCGGGCACCACGGTGATTCTCTTCCAGGATCAATGGAGCTGCGATTTTTATGCGGACCGAAACCAAAAGGTGCGGCTGACAGCCCTGCCGCCGGGGTCGGCATTGAGCGAGGAACTGGCGGCCGTATGACGGGGGAGGAATCCCCGGAGTCGTGAGGCGATCCGGGAGCGCATCGCCCGCCCGCGCGCACCCGCGGCGCTCCGGGGGAGCCTCAGGAAGTCAGGTTCGGGAGCCTTTCGCGGAGTCCGCGTCCGAGCCGTTCCAACGCGGCTTCCAACACCGGGAGCTGTGCGTTCAGGTGTGAAAGATCGCCGGCGGTGCCGGCCTTCTCCAGGGCCAGGGCGGCCGCCTCGGCTTCCCGCGCCCAGAACTGCGCCGCCGAGCCCTTGATCGTGTGCGCAGCCATCCGGACACCCGGGGCGTCGCCCTCCGCGGCGGCCTTTCGCAGGTTTTCGAGAAACCCGGGGGTGGTTTCTTCGTAGAGTTCCACCATTCTCTCCAAAACGGCCTGGTCCCCGCCCAACTCACTCAGCAACCGGCCTAAATCCGCCACCGGGGCCGCGGCGTGGCTGGTGTCACCCGGCGTGGTGATGGCTTTGGCTCGTGGCTGGCCGGCGAGCACGCGGTCCAACACCCCAGCCAGCTCGGCCCGGCGGATGGGTTTTGAAATATAATCGTCCATCCCGGCGGCGAGGCAGCGGTCGCGATCGGTTTTCATGGCGTGGGCGGTGAGCGCGATGACCGGCACATGCCCGCCCTGGACCCGCTCGCGCTCGCGCAATAGCTGGGTGGCTTCCAGGCCGTCCATGCCGGGCATCTGCATGTCCATGAGGATGAGGTCGAAGGTGGCGTGATCGAGCGCGGCCAGCGCCTGGCGCCCATTGCCGGCGGTCAGCACCGAGTGCCCCATCTTCTCCAGCGTGCGCGCGGCCAGCTCCAGGTTAATGGGATTATCCTCGGCCACCAGGATGCGCAGCGGCCGGCCGGTGGGTTTCGTTTTGCGGCATGGCTCCGCTGGGACGTCCGCGCGCGGCTCCGCGCCGGTGGCGGTGAGAATGGCGTTGAGCAGTTCGGACTGGCCCACGGGTTTGATGACGTAATTGCCGATGCCCAACTCGCGGCAGCGCGCGAAATCCTGCGCGCAATTCGCGGAGGAAAGCATCAGCACGAGGCCGGCCTTCAACTCCAGACGCCGGCGGAGTTCGTCAGCCAGGCTGAACCCGCTCCGGCCGGGCAGGCTGGAATCGACGAGCATCACCTGGAACGGCCGTCCGGCGCTCTGGGCGTCCACCATCGCCTGCAACCCGGCGATGCCGTCCTCGGCGGTGGCCACTTCCATATTCCAATTGCGGCAAAGTTCAACCAGGATTTCGCGGCTGGCGGGGTGGTCCTCCATGACCAGCACCCGCAGGCCGGCCAGCTCATGGGCCGCACCCGGTGCCGGCAGAGCGGGCGCCGCGGTAAACGGCGCGGTGAAATGAAAGCGGCTGCCGCGTCCCGGGCTGCTCTCCACCCAGATTTGCCCGCCCATCAGATGCACCAGCCTGGAGCAAATGGCCAGTCCCAGGCCCGTCCCGCCATACCGCCGCGAGATGGTGTTGTCGGCCTGGGTGAACGGCTGGAAAACGACGCTCTGTTTTTCGTAGGCAATCCCGATGCCGGTATCGCTCACGCTAAAATGCAGCAGTTTGGAGGCTCGCGGATCGTGGGCGCTGACCAGCGGGGTGCGCCGGCGGAAAGCGGTGTCCTGGCCGGCCACCCCGATCTCCAGGCGCACCTCGCCGCGTTCGGTGAATTTAACGGCATTGCCCAGCAGATTGATGATCACCTGGTGCAACCGCCCGGAGTCGCCCACGAAGTTCTCCGACACTTCCGGATGCACGCGCAGGGTCAGTTCCAACCCCTTTTGCTGCGCCCGCATCCCCATCATTTTCATCAGGCCCGCCAGGTTGTCGCGCAACGCGAAGGGCTCCGCCCTCAGGTCGAGTTTGCCGGCGTCGATTTTGGAAAAATCCAGAATGTCATTGATGATTTCGTGCAGGGCCTCGCCGGAAGTCTTGATGGCTTTGAAATAGGTGCGTTGCTCGGGGGTGACCACGGTTTCGAGCCCCAGTTCGGCCATCCCGATGATGCCATTCATGGGGGTGCGAATCTCGTGGCTCAAACTGGCGAGGAATTCGCTCTTCGCCCGGTTGGCGGCTTCCGCCGCATCCCTGGCGCCCCGCAGGTTTTCATACATTCGCTGGCGGGCGACGGCCGCCGCCGCGCGATTGGCAAGGGCCCGGAGGAAATCGACATCTTCCGGGGCGAACTGGCGGGTCTCGTAATCCACCACGAACAGCGCTCCCAGGGATTCGCCATCGGAAATGAGCGGCACCCCCGCGAACGCCCGGAAGCCATACGATTTGAGCACCAGGTTGCCGGGGAACGGTTCGTTGCTGACGTCGTCCATGACGAGCGGTTCGCCGTGATCCGTGATCCAGCGCAGGGCGCCGGATTCCCGGCGCAGCCGTTCGAGAGCCGCGAGCTCTCCCGCCGGGCAGAGGCTGGCGCCCTCCGTAATCTGGCGGGTCGTGGGGGTCAATAAAACCAGGCTGACCCCGCCGGGCGCGGGCAGCAGTTTGGCCGCGATTTCCACGATGTGCGCCAGGGCGGACTGCAATTCACCGGGGCTGCTGATGGCCAGCTCCACCTGCGCGAGCGCGGATTGACGGCGGTGCTGCCACTTCAACCGGCGTTGCTCCGCCAGCAGGGCCTGCTCCACGCCTTTCTGCCGCGAAATGTTCCACAGCAGACCCGCGGCCAGCCGCGGCTGGCCTTGCGCATCCCGCTCGATCACGCTGCCCCGCGCAAATGCCCACAACCACCCGCCGGCCTTCCGCCGGACCCGGTACTCCACCTCAAACACCGCCACCTTGCCCGCCAGGTGCGCCTTCCAGTTCTCCCGCACGCGGGGCAAATCCTCCGGATGCACCAGGTCCTCCCAACTGCCCGCCAGGTCGCCCGGGGAAATCACCGGTTCGGCGGGCACGTCCGACCCCGCCGCGAGGGCATGAAAGGCCCGGGTCAGGGTCTCCTCTCCAGTGGCAAAATTCCAGGACCACGGCAGTATGCTGGCACCCCGCAGGCACAATTCCAGGCGCTCCTTCCCCGGCGTTTGTCCCGCATGGGTTTCGCCAGCGGCCATTTAGAGTATCTCCTTCATCGCACTCATGGGATCCTGCCCCCGCCCCCCCGCTCCGCTGCTCAGCCACGGGAGTTCGGTACTGCCAACGCGCCCCACCCGGTTGAGCCCGGGCGGCGGCGCGTCCAGAGGGGCGGGCAGCTAAAACTTGTAAGCGATTGCGGTCACGAATTTCAGGTCATTGCTGCTGCGGCCTTTGGCCGGCACGTTATCGTAGATGTCCTGCAAGTAGGTGCGCAGATTCAACTGCTTCGTCAAAGAAGTCTCCAGCCCAATTTCCGCGGTCAGGATGAAATTGTTAAAATCCGATGCCTCAGGCAGAATTTCCGCCGACTGCCAGATTTTCACCCGGTCATTGATCTTTTTATCGAACCGTTCGGCGAGCCTCAAAGTGAGGTAATCATTCTCTGTTTGGCCGACTTTCTCAAACACATAGCCGGGGCCAAATTCCGCGCGCAAGCTGGTGTCCTGGCTCTTGATGAAATAGTAGCCAACACCCGGACTGAGCGCCACGCGGTACTTCACATCGGAGATGGCGTCATGGAGGGCATCCACCCGCAGGTAACCGAACAAGCGTTCGGTGAACAGCCGGTTATATTGGGCATAGCCGCGCAGTTGTTCAGCGCTCTTATTATCGCGATCTTCGGCATAGACCCCGCTGGCGCCGAGGTTCAGCTCGTTTTGCTCCCATTTTCGCGCGGTTTGAAGATCGCCGATGATGTTCAACGTTTTGGTGTTGCCCCGGGTCAATGTCAACCCCAGCGAGGCGCTGCTGTCCCAAAGCTTCTTGGGAGCTGTAGGGGCTCCGGCGTCGGTGGCCTGGCCGAACGCTGCGCCTGCGCTCAGGCCGAGCAGCAGCGCGAATGAGGTAACTTTCCGATTCATCGTTTTTTATGTTTGTTGTTGATAGTATGCGAGAAATCCGCCCGGTTACCCTGGTCCACCCGCCCCACCATGGGCGGCGCGAACCTACAGCCCGACAGACATCCGCAGGCATAGTAGCCCATGCCTGCCAAGTGGCAAATCAATGTAATGTCACCTAAAGTCAACCCTCAGGGCTGGGCAACCGGCTGCCGGACAGGGCTTTGGCGATATCCTTGCGTTTCCAGGTTCCCGGCACGAGCCGGCGCAGGGCTTCGTTTCGGACGGCTTCTTTGTAGTCCTCCCATTCGGCGGGTAACCCCTCACGGAAGGAGGTGAAAGCCTGACCCCCGGAACGGTGGTGAACCAGGGCTCTGAAGCGGGCGAACTGGCGATCGAAAGTCAGGGGGGAGATTGGCCTGGAAAGCGGGGGTGGATGCGTCGGCGGGGCAGTGGGTGGAACGGCAGGTCGCTGAGATGCTATGGGCGAACCCCTTTAGCGAGCCCCACGCCCAGTCCTGACCGCGACCATCGGGCATTTCATGCCACATC
>JBBQYD010000228.1:0-8253 GCA_038209025.1 Verrucomicrobiota bacterium
TTTTTTTGGAGGACTTCTGGCTGAAGTTGTTCTCGCTGGTGCTGCCACGCTGACCTGGCTGACCATCACCCTGGCAATCCAAAAGCAAACGTCACCGCTGCCGGCCGTCAATCGCGGTTTGTACGAACGCACGTTTCAGAATCTGCCAGTGACGGTCATGTCCAGTGCTGCGGACGTTCGGAGCGTCACGGTCGATCCGAAGGAGGTGCAGGTGAAGGTTCAAGGCGAGGAGGACCTGCTCAAGAGACTTGAGAACCGGGAAATCCACGTAACGGTGGATTTGACCGGAATCGAGGCCGCGCAGGGTTTGCGCAAACGCATCGACGTCTCGACTCCGGCCGGGGTTACCCATGTTTGGGTTGATCCGCCGGAGGTGCAGGTGCAATTTCCGTCCCGAACGCAGGACCAGCCCAAATGAGCAAACCCAGAAAAATCTTTGGAACAGACGGTGTGCGCGGGACCGCGAACATCGAACCGGTGACGGCGGAAACCGCGCTTAAACTGGGGCGGGCCGCGGGGCACGTGTTTAAGAATCTGGAGGCCCAATCGCGCACGCGTGGCCGCCATCGGATCGTGCTGGGCAAGGATACGCGGCTTTCGGGTTACATGCTCGAGAACGCCATTTCTTCGGGGATTCTTTCGATGGGGGTGGACGTGCTGTTCATTGGACCGCTGCCCACCCCGGGGGTGGCTTACGCCACCCGCAGCTTGCGCGCGGATGCGGGGATCGTGATCACGGCGTCGCACAATCCCTACGATGACAACGGCATCAAGTTTTTCCGGGCGGATGGGTACAAGCTCGACGACAAGATCGAATACGACATCGAAAGTCTCGTATTCAGCGGGGAGATTGAGAATATCCGGCCCACGGCGGAAGCGATCGGGAAGGCGGTGCGGATTGATGACGCGCTGGGACGCTACATCGAGCACGCCAAAGCGGCTTTTCCTCGCGGCATGACGCTGGAGGGCATGCGGGTGGTGGTGGATTGCGCACACGGCGCGGCTTATAAATCATCTCCGTGCGTATTGCGCGAGCTGGGAGCCGACGTCATCGTTTACGGCAACCAACCGGATGGCAAGAATATCAACAAAGACTGCGGCTCGATGCATCCGTCTTTGATGTGCCAAAAGGTCTGGGAGCATCGGGCGGATGCGGGCATTGCGCATGATGGCGACGCGGATCGGGTTTTGCTGTGCGACGAATCCGGGAACCTGCTGGAGGGGGACGATATCATGGCGATTGCCGCACTGGATATGCTGGCGCAGGGCACGCTGGCGCGGAAGACCCTGGTTGCCACCGTCATGAGCAACGCCGGTTTGGATGCGGCCATCAACGCCGCCGGAGGTGAGGTGGTGCGCACGCCGGTGGGGGATCGCCATGTGATCGATGCCATGCTCCAGCAGGGGTTCAATTTTGGCGGTGAACAAAGCGGGCACATGATCTTTCGCGAGCACAGCACCACCGGGGACGGTCTGGTGGCCGCGCTTGAGATTTTGCGGATCATGAAGACCCGCAAGGAGCCGCTTTCGCGCCTCGCTAAATGCTGGACGCGCTTCCCGCAACGGGTTACAAACGTTGTAGTGCGCGAAAAGCGCCCCTTTCAGGATTTGGCAGATGTGCCAGGTTTACTGGCAGAGGCGGAAGCGGAATTGAAGCCCCAGGGCGGACGGGTGCTGTTGCGGTATTCGGGCACCGAGCCCAAGGCGCGCCTGCTCCTGGAAGGACGTGATCCGACGGTGCTGGACCGTTGGTCAGCCCGGATTTCAAAAGCGATTGAGAAGCAGTTGGGAGGGTAATGCCTCCCGGAATCTGAAGAACATGGGAAAAATCGGCAAATCACCGGAAACGGGCCACGAAGCTGGCGTGGCGCCAGCGCAGCTATTCAAGCCATGGCAGGAAGCGCGGGCTGAGGAGAGCGGCGTCAAAACCAAAGGCTCCGCCCAGTTGACCTCCCATACGGGCAGCGGCCCGGTTAAGGGCCAGGCGTTGAGTGGTGAGAAGCCGCCCGTTTTCGCGGGGTATTGGCGGTTTTTGATGGCCGGCTTGCGGCACCACGAGCAAACCGGCGCCATTGTGCCTTCCCAGCGCTTCCTGGTGGACCGCATGATTAGTCCTATTCCTCCGGGTTACCGGGGGCCTATCCTGGAACTGGGCGCTGGCACCGGTTCCTTAACCCGCCGTTTGGCGATGACGCGTCCGAATGCGCGCATCACGGCGGTGGAGATCAATCCCGTGTTGGCTGATTTGCTGAAGCGCGCCCTGGCAGCGGAACATCTGTGTGACCGCATCCAGGTGGTGGCGGGCTCCGCGGAAAACCTGCTCTCGGAATTGCGAAACTCGGTCCAAAAGCCGGGTTTTGTCATTTCTGGCATCCCTTTGGGGAACCTGGACAAGGCGCAAGTCATGACGCTGATGGATGGCATCCATGCCGCGCTGCCCGAGGGCGGGATGTACATTCAGTTTCAGCATTCGCTCCTCGACCGCAAAAAGATTCAGGCCCGTTTTTCCAGATTGCGCACGGTGCCTGTGCTGCTGAATTTTCCGCCGGCTTTTGTCTATTACGCCTGGAAGTAATGGAGTTCAGGGTGCTTGCGCCGCCCCGCTGTCGCGGGTGGGGATTTTTCTGGGTTTGCCGGCGTGGATCACGCGCAAGGTGAAGCCTCTTTGATTGGGGAACGGTTCAACCGTGGCGGTGACTTCCAGCACCCGGTAGCGCACGGTGTTCATCCCGCAGGATTTGTAACTTCGGGCAAACAGTTCTGTTTCCACGATGCCGGTCCAATCGGCAATGGTAATGAATTTCATCGGTTCGCCCGTGACCTGGTGGAAGAGGCGCTGCTCAATCACCAACCCGCAAGTAACCACCTGTTCCCCAATGAACTGGCCGAGACGGTTGATGGGACAATAGGTGTGCCAGGCGATGTCGGGGAATAAATCCAGCGGCTGGCCGCTTACCGGGTAGCCCAGCAATTCCTCTTCTTCACGCAGGCGCTGGAGGCGGCTGGGTTCTGCCAGCGGCGCCGAGGGCAGGCGGTCCAGGTTCCCGGGCGGGAGCAGCCAGAGCTGGTGTGCCATCCTGGCCGGGGAGACATCTGAGCCGGGCGCGCGGGCGCGCGGACGCGAGGCGAGATCGAGGTTTCTGGCCAGCGCCTTGAATTCCCAATATTGCGTCGTGCGGTTTTGGCCAAAGCCGTCAAAAGCGCCCACCCGAATAAAGCTTTCCATTTCTTCCGGCAGTGGCTGCACACGCAGCATGAAATCGGCCGGCGAGGTGAATGCCCGGTGTTGGTGTTCGAAGAGGATGGCTGCGGAAGTGCGGGCCGTGATTCCCTTCGTGCGCAACAGCGGCACCCGGATGCGGCCATCCACCACGGAAAATGCGGGGCCCGGCTGGTTTACCCGGGGTGGCAGCAGGCCAATGCCCAACCGGTGGCACTCAAGCACATAGACCAGCGGACTATAAAATCCTTTGCCGTTGGTGAGCACGGCGGCCATAAACTCCACCGGATAATAGCGCTTGAGCCACGCGGCCTCATACGCTTCCACTCCGTAGGCGGTGCTATGGGCTTTGCAGAACGCGTAACCCCGGAAACCCGTTACCAGGCCCCAAACTTCATTGATCTCCGATTCAGACCGGCCCAGGCGCCGCGCGCAGTCCACGAATTCAGCTTTGATTTGCTCCACTTGCGCGGTTTTTTCCTTGGCCAGCGCGCGGCGGAGGATGTCCGCCCGGCCCGGCGGGAGGCCGGCAAAGTACTCGCAGATTTGCAGGATATGCTCCTCATAAACCACCAGGCCAAAGGTGCTCCGCAAACAGCTTTCCAGCGAAGGATGCGGATAACGCACCGGGCTAAGACCCTGATAACGGAGGGCAAACTCGGATTTCTTGCTCTCGTTGGCGGCTCCTGGGCGGATGACCGAAACGATCGCAATGAGGGTGTCGATGTCCCGGACATTGCACATTTTGCAAAGGGAAATCATGGCCGGGCTCTCGATGTGATGCACCGCGCGCGCGTTGCCCGAAGCGATCAGTTGCCAGACCTGGGGGTCGTTCCAGGGGGCGAGGGCCTTCAGGTTGATGGGCGGGGGGGCAGGGGAACCATGGATGGCGTGCGGTTTGCGAGCCACGGTTTCCCGCGTGTCACGCATGACGGAGAGACCGCCCTGGGCCAGAATATCCATTTTAACCAACCCGATCGCCTCGACCGCATCCATGTCGAAATGAGTGGCGGGGTAACCTTTGGCGGAAAGGAAGCAGGGCGTGAGTTCGCGCAGAGGCTGGCGCGATAAGACCATGCCGCAAGGGTGCATCTTGGGGTAACGCGGAAAGCCGTCCAGGAACCTGGCCATGGCCAGCGCGGTGGCATACGGTTCCTGGTTGAGCGGTAAATCGCCGCACTCGCGCGTGCCGGCCACCGCTTCATTGAGTTCGGTTGCCCGGGTGTAATGAGGCAATCGCTCAGTGATGCGGCGCACCTGGAATTCGGAAACGCCCAGCACTTTGGCGGTTTCGGCAAACGCGCTGCGCGCCTGGAAGGTGGAAAAGCCGCCGACGATGGCGGCATTCGACGGGCCGAATTTCTCGAAAATCAAATCCACCACGTCGTCTTTGCGGTCGTGGGGGAAATCGACATCAATATCCGGCAGCTTGTTGAGCGCCATCCGTTCCTTGTTCAGGAAGCGTCGAAAATACAGGTCAAAGCGGATGGGGCAGACGTCACTGATGCCCAGACAATAGCAGGCTAGAGAATCGGCGGCACTGCCCCGGGTGATCCATTCAATGCCCCGGCGGCGGCATTCTTCCAGGATATCCCACATGATCAGGAAGTAATCCTCGTAACCAACGTCGGTGATGATCGCCAGTTCCTCCTCAAGTTGCCGCTTAAGGTTCGCATGCTGCGACGGGTAGCGGCGTTTCAAACCGGCGATGGCCAGTTCGCGCAGCAAGGCCGCCGAGGATCCTTGCGGGTTTTGGCAGCCGGGGAATTGCGGTTTGCCATATTTGAATTGAAACGTGCAGCGCTCCGCCAATTCCAGCGTGTGATCCAGCCACTCGGGATGCTCTGTCCAACGCCCCGCCACTTCCGGCGGCGCGAGAAAATGATAAGCTCCGCCCGAACGTTTTTCCGGGTGCGCCTGCCGCAGCAGGGTCAAAGTGCGGATGCTCTGGACCACCTCGTATTTCCAACGATCGGCGGCGGATAAATAGTGGACCGGCGCAAAGACCACGCCGGGCAGCCGGGAGCCTGAAGTGCCGGAAGCGGTCTCCGGGTTGGCCATTCCCAGGTAAAAACGCCCCGGAAAAAACCGGGCCAGCGCGGGATCGGCTCCCACGGCAATCAGCCCTGAGGTGTCGTTTTGTTCCAGGCGAGCGCGCCAATCGGGCGGTCCGTTCCGGGCGGTTTTCGGGGGCGATGTGCCGGTGGCGGGAGCGGGTTCGCTCAGCAGATCGCATAAATTGGCGTAGCCCTCCTGGTTTTGAACATAAACACACAACCGGCTGCCGGCCGCCTGGAGTTCCGTGCCAATGATCGGTTTGATGCCGGCTTCAGCGGCGGCCAGGGCGAACTCGATTGCGCCGTGCAGATTGCCGGTATCCGTCAGCGCTAGCGCCGGAATTTCATGGTCGGCGGCAAAGCGCACGATTTCCGCAATGGATAGTGTGGAATCGAGGAAAGAGTAGCCGCTATGCACGTTGAGCGGGACGTAGCGCGGCCGGCGTGGCCGAGGGCCTGTTTGGGCGCGGTTGGTGGCTGGCCGGGCGGGCGTCGTGCGCGGGGCAATGGCATCAGCCAGGCGCGGCCGTTGCCGCATGGCTGTGCGATATTCAATGGGCGCTTCACGCAGTTCGTCGGCCACGCGGGGAATGGCGGGTTGCGGGCAGGGGGGTTCCACCCCGCCATTGTTCCGGTGGCGCAGTACGAAATCGTGTCCGCGCAGCAGGGCCGGGGCGCCAAATTTCTGGCGCAGCGCATCCACCGCCCGCGCCAGTCGCTCCTCGGCTTCATGCCGCTGGGTTGAAGCATCCAGGGCCAGCCAATTGCGCGATGGCCCCAGATACACCTGGGATAGTTTAAGTGACACCAGGCGCAGGCTAACCCGCCGTTGCCAGGCTTTTTTGAGCAGTTGCGATACCGTTGAGTAAACTTCGGTTTCCAGGTCGGTCGGTTCCGGCAGGCTTTCGCTGGCGGGCTGCTCATCCATGTCGTTATATCGGACTTTGACCGTTAGCGTCCGGATGCTCTTGCCATCCTCGCGCACCCTGGCCATGAGGCGGTCGGCCATCCGGCGGAGCGTGGCTTCGATGAAAGTTTCATCCGTGGTATCGGCGGCAAAAGTTTCCTGCTCGCTGTAGGACTTGGCGTCCGCCCGCAGCGGTTGCACGGGCCGCTCATCGAGGCCATGGGCGAAGTTAAATAATTGGGGGGCCAGGTTGCCGGCCAGCAAGCCGAGCAGGTCAACGGGGGTGGCGGCGATCTGGCCGATCCGCGCCAACCCGGCGGCATTTAGCTGGCCGGCCAGTTTTGGTCCCACGCCGGGCAGCCATTGATTCGCCAAAGGCGCGAGAAACAGCGATTCCCGCCCCGGCAGCACATGTTGAAATGACGAAGGCTTGTTGAACTTCGAGGCCACCTGGCTGACCAGCTTGTTGCTGGCCAGGCCTTCGCTGACGGACAACTTCAGCCGCTGCTGAATCGCGCGCCGGATGGTTTCCGCGATGTCCACGGCCGGTTTGCGCGCGCCGGTCAGGTCGAAATATCCTTCGTCAATGGACCCGATTTCAACCGTGGGCGTGAACTCATAGGCGTAGGAAAACATGAGCCGCGAAAAGAGTTCGTATTTGTCGAAATCACCCGGCAGCACGATGAGTTGCGGGCATAACCGGCGCGCCAGCGCCGTCGGCATGGGAGTGCAAACGCCCAGTTTGCGGGCCTCGTAAGAAGCCGAGGCGATGACGCCGCGTTTTTCGCCGCCCACGGCAATGGGCTTGCCGCGCAGTCGCGGGTCAGACGCCTGTTCCACCGAGGCAAAGAACGCGTCAGCGTCCAGGTGAACAATCGAGCGTCGCGGCAAGGTCTCCATAAATGGGCAACCGCCCGGCTAGCGCGGGCGGCGGGTTTACTTGCGCTTGCGGATCAAGGCGACCATGACCCCCTGGATTTGCAGTTCCTCCTGTGGCGCCAGGTCCGGGTAACGGGGGTTTTCCGCCCGCAAATACGGTTTGCCCCGCTGCATCAGGAACGTTTTCAAAGTCACCCGGCCGTCAATCAGTGCGGCCACTGTATCCCCAGCGCGGGGTTGAATGCCATGTTCCACCACGGCCAGGTCGCCATCGAGGATGCCTTTGCCGGTCATTGAATCCCCGCGCACTTTGAGCGCAAACGTTCGGGCTGAGGGTTTGATCCCGAGAGTCTCCACGTCAATTAGCACGCAGCCCTCATTCTCCTGGCTGTTATCGGCAGGAAGGCCGGCGGGAATCTCGCCGTAAATGGGAATCGTGGCGATGGCCGGCCGCTCACCTTCCGGGAAATGGGGGTCCACCACTTGTGCGGAACGTGCGCGGCGGGAATGTGTCTTGAGCAGTCCTTTGTGGCGGAGCGCCTGCACGTGGGCCTGCGCGGCATTCGGACTCAGAAACCCAAAATGCCCGGCGATCTCCCGGATGCTGGGCGTGGTTCCAAAGCGCTCCTGCCGCGACCGGATGAACTCCCAAACTTCCCGCTGTCGTTTCGTCGCTGAATGCATAGTGCCGATTACTGTACAAATGTCCAGTAACGGCTTTGAAAAGTCAATGTCCCTCTTTCCGTTCCCCGCAGCTTCCTGGCGGGCGGCTTCTCCAGTTATTCCTGATCAAATCCGCAAACAAAAAAACCCAGCCTGGCAATTAAATCCAGGCTGGGTAATGCTCAGATCAATCAAGGGAGATTCGGGCCGGTCCTTGCCATCCAGTCGAAGTCGGCATCGTTTGGCCATCCGCCATTGCCGTTCAACGGGTTGGCGGTGGGTGAACCGCGTTGCGACAGGGTATCATCGGCGCCGAACGTGGCGTTGAGCTTCTTGATGGCTGGCTGTTTCCAGCGGTGGATTTCCGCGTGGCCATCCATGAAAGCGAAGCTGCATGCCTCACTGTGGCGGGCGGTTGGCAGGTTCCACACACTGGCACCGGAGTAGGTCTTGGTTGCTTCGTCGAGCAGGATATGATAGCCGATTGCGCCGTTGTCGATGCTCACCTGGTTTTCTTCAATGAACCC
>JBBQYD010000229.1:0-8250 GCA_038209025.1 Verrucomicrobiota bacterium
AGCCAGAAAAGTCCAGGCCAAATCCTCGCGGGTACCTGTGGACTCTACAATCAGGTAGGTGGCCAGCCAAGCGGGCGCAATGGCTAGAAACACCGTGCCAACCAGCCTTGCCCGCAAGCTCGAAAAACTTGTCATCGCTCAGTTTCTGACTTTCGCTTGGGACAAAAAGTAAGGTTTTTTAGCGGATTTGGGAAGTTTATTCTGAGTTTCCGCAGAACGGGTCACGGCGTTTTGTTCAACCAATTGTCGATGGGCGGAGCCGCCGCCCGGGAGGCGCATTTATGGGCTGGCTGGACAGTGCGTCGCCCGGTACCTTTGCCGCATGAAATCCTGGGGCGAATCCGCTGAACCACGAGCCGCCTTGGCGCTGGTGATCCTGTCGATGGCCGGTTTCCTGTGCGGCACTCTGACAGCGCGGTCAGCCGTGCTCGCGCATCCCGAAGTCGATGCGCTCAATGCCCGGGTGGGCACCCAGATTTTTTCTCCGCGTTACCATTTCACCACGAACACCGCGCTGGTTGAAGCCGCCGAAGCTATCCAGTCCATGCATAGTGATGTCATCAAAATATACCTGGGGAAGGGCATGGCTGGTCAATATGGGATTTCACTGTCCAGCGGGATTGACAGCCTGACGGCCATGGCCCGGAGCGAACCATCCGTGAAACGTGTTCTGGACATGCCGTTCCGGCACATCCTGGCGTGGACGTATTGCCTGTCCGCCGCCGGCGACTCCTGGTGGAAGGACGGTTACTCTGCCTCCGAACGCCAGAAGGAATACGACGAACTGTTTGCTTTCAGCAGCTATCTTTTGACGAACTACAACCACTCCGGCAAGAGCTTCTACCTGGGCCATTGGGAGGGCGACTGGTATCTGCTGAACAACTATGTCACCACTAACAATCCATCACCCACGGCGGTTGCCGGCATGATCGATTGGTTGAATAACCGCCAGCAGGCGGTGGATGATGCGATGAGGACGGTGCCCCATGCCAACGTTGCCGTGTATCATTACACGGAAGCGAACCGGGTCCGGGATGCCATGGTGAATGGGCCTGAAAGTAATGTCCGCCTGGTGAATGCCGTACTGCCGGCGGTCACGAATATCGATTTCGTCTCCTGGTCCTCCTATGACGGCATGCATTTGGGCCAAACCGAACTGCACGCCACCTTGAATTACATTGAAGCGCAATTGCCGACCAACAAAGCCTCAGTGATAGCTGGGCGCCGGGTTTTGATCGGGGAATACGGGTGGGGTGGCTCTCGGTCGAGCGCCGACCAGGAACCAATCACCCGATCCTACATGCAGAAACTGCTGCCTTGGGCGCCGCGATTCATTTTGTTCTGGCAAATGTATAATAATGAGCCGGACCGTGCCTATTGGCTCATCGATAGCAACGCCGTCAAAACGCCTTGTTACTTTCTTCATGAACGGCTGATCAACCTGACGAAAATCAGCGCGGCCCGCTTCCGGGAGGCCAACGGACGGATGCCGTCCGAGTCCGAACTTGCCGGCCTCCTGGTGCCTGGTCTTGCCCAGGCTCTGCCCGCTGCCGTTCCTTTCACCGTTGCCAACCGGCGGATCACCGCGCTGAGCGGCCATGCCGCGTCCGTCCAGGGTTCGGTTCAGCAGAATGTTTATGGTGACCAACTCGCGGCGGTGGGGGTCTGCTGGGGGCGGACCGATGGAGGCACGAACCGCACCGCCTGGGAATTCTCCAGGATGGTGGGGACCAACACCCTGTTCAGCCCTGCCATTTTCGATGCGCAGCTTAACGGCCTCGCGCCGGCCACGAATTATTGGTACCGGTTTTTTGCCACGAACGAGACGTCTGAAGGTTGGGCGCCCGCGAGCGGCAGGTTTCGCACGGAGGTGCTGGAGCCGGGAGAATATGGCGCCCGGGCACGAATCACTTTTCCGGGCTATGACCGCGGGGAGCCGCTGGCCGGCTTCCCGGCGCTGGTGGTTCTCGGCACCAACATCCCGGGATTCAGTTATCGGCAATTTGCCTCGGGTGACGGCGGGGACCTGCGATTTACGGACAGCACTGGCGTTCAGATCATTCCACATGAAATTGAGGAGTGGAATACCAATGGGGCATCTTATGTCTGGGTTCGGCTGCCTTTGCTGGAGACGCCCGCGGATGAAGCATGGGCTTATTGGGGCAATCCCCTCAACGGTCCGGAGGCTTCCAACACCAATGGAACCGTCTGGAACCCGGGATCTGAGTTGGTATGGCACCTTCGGGAAGGCGCTCTTCCCTTCCGCGACAGCGCGCTCAAACACCACGCCATCGCGGGTGACGCGCCCACCCCGCTGGCCGCGGGGGTGATCGGGCGCGCCAGCCTGTTCAATGGCACCTCCGATTTTCTCATGGGGGGGCTGGTCAGTTTAAGTGATCGCTTCACGTTGTCGGCCTGGCTGCGGGTGGATCCTTCAGCCAATTCAATCCAGACCATCTGGGCGAATAAAGCTGGCGGCAGCACGGTATCGGGGGTGGCGCTGTTTGTTCATTCCTACAATTCCCGTGACCAAAAGCTGATCCTGGAAACTGGCAACGGCACGCTGGGGTCGTATTCAGCCACGGATGTGCAAGTGGTGAATACCGGGCGCTGGTGTCAGGTGGCCGCCGTGGTGGACCGGCCCTTGGGCCAGGCGCGGCTCTACGTGGATGGCGTGGAGCGGTCGTTAACGACCGACGCTCGTTCGGATTTCACCACCCAGGCGGCGCTTTTTGCCGGGCGATTCGCGCCGTCCAGCACCTACTTTTTTCGGGGCGCCATGGATGAACTGCGCATCGATTCCGAGCTCCGCTCCGCCAATTGGATCTGGGCCTCCTGGATGAACGCCGCCTCCAACGCCATTTTTCAGTCATGCGCTTCGGTGGACCGCACGAAGGCGCGGTTGGCGTGCGAGCCGCGTTCTGGATCGCTGGCTTTTTCTTGGGCCGCATCCGGGGTCGGGTTGCGGCTGTGGTTCGCCACCAACCTCACCCAGGCAGCCTGGGAACTCCTGGCTGACAGGCCTGCGCTCGTGGATAACCTGTGGGAGATCAAGCTCCCGGGTGAGGGTGACTCCCCCAGGTTTTTTCGCCTTCAGTCGTTCGATTAGGGAGCCGGTTCATCGGTCTCGCGGGTCGCGCGCGCGCGAATCACTGCTTGATCATCGAAATGCATGGGGTCAATCGCCAGGAACCGACGATAGCTCTGGGTGTCATCCCATTTCTGATGGTAAACCAGCCACAGGCCGCCTTTGGGACCTTCCACCACGCAGTGGTGTCCCGGGCCAAAAACTTTGCCGCCGCGGCTTACGATGGGGTTGCCCGCAAATTTCTCAAACGGCCCCAGGGGGTTTTTGGCCGTGGCGTAACCGATTCCATAATTGGGCGAGTCGGCCCCCGTGCCCGAATACATCAGGTAGTAGGTGCCGTTGTGTTTCAGCATGAAAGGCCCTTCCGTCACCCAACCGCTCTTTTTCTCCCAAGGCTCGGTGGGCTGCAGAATCAGCTTGGGTTCCCCGGTTTTCTTCAACGGGCCGGCCATGGTTTGCGCCATCATTTTGAAACCACCCGCAAGATTGGCGTAGTATAGAAAATACCGGCCGTCATCATCCCGGAAAAGGTGCGCGTCAATCGCCTCCATCACCAGCGTCCCTTTGTCCTCGAACGGGCCGGTCGGTCGGTCCGCGACCGCGCCCCCAATTCGTTTCTTGCGGGGCTGGGCTGGGTCCGCGTCGTCAGTGTAATACAGGTAAAACTTTCCGTCGCCCTGGCGGTCCTGAAACACGTCTGGTGCCCAGGCGCCGCGCCGTCCGGAGAAAACCGGTCCCCCATTGGTCCAGTTGACCAGGTCTTTGGAGACATAGACATCATAACCGCGGCCGTGAGTTGTGGCGTAGAGATAATAGAAACCGTCCGCCCGAATCACGTGGGGGTCCGCGATGTCTTTTGCGACCGGAAGAGGGTTCCGATACGTGCGGCCGGCAGCGGCGTTGGGAGCGACCGCCGGTTCCGCCGCCTGCGACCACGCCACACACACGCACCAGCAAAGCATCAGTACGACACATTTTTGCATGGCAGGAGTTTAAGTGAGATTCGCCCCCAGGAAAAGCACGGTTCTCAGCCATTGTGATAGCGGACCAGAATTCCACTCCAACTGGTCCCGATTTCCCTTCCGGACTCAATAGCCAGCCAGAGCGAGAACCGCCGCGAGGCAGCATACCCAAAGAGTCAACATTGCGGTTTCCGATTGGTCCTGGTGGCGCTCATTGCCGCCCGTGCCAGCAGGCAAGCCGCGTTTGCGATCAGGTTCCTGGCTCGCGTGAGCCGGGGTTGCTGGGCCAAAAGGAACCCGGCCGCGTTTGTCGAAAGCCCCTGTGTTTCTCACCGCACAGGTCCCAAACCGCCTTGAATTTAGTGGACTTTTGGCTGAAATGGGCTTTATTCTTAGGTTACCAGCACTCCGTAAATTGAAAGCAGCCTATGAAAACTCTGATCGGCTTTGCCTCGATTGTTGTGTCCTTCCTGTTCCTCACCGCCGCCTACGTTCCAGCCCAAAGTAATACCAGCTTGCCGGTTGTGATTCTGAAGGCGACGGATCCGGTGGCCCACTGGTCGGGCGATCCGGGCGCATTCACCGTGTTGCGGGACGGGCCTACCAACCAGTCCCTGAGCATTTTTTACCGGATTTTTGGCAGCGCCAGCAATGGGGTGGATTACGCCGAATTACCTGGCGAACTGATGCTGGCGGCTGGGGTGCGTTCTAATTCCATTCTCATCAAGCCCGTGGCAAAAGGCCAGACAACCGCTAAAAGAGTGGAGTTGGCGCTCTTCCAACCACCCTCATTCGCGCCTTGGAATTACCGTATTGGCAACCCCAGCAACGCGGCGGTCACTATCTTTCCTGAACCGCCGCAGGTAAAGATCGTTTCCCCCACAAACGGAGCCAGCTTTGCTAAAGGCCAGCCAGTTGTCATCTGCGCGCAGGTCATGGCCGATGCCACGCGTTATGTGGCGACCGTTGAATTCTTCGCCGGGCAGATCAGCTTGGGCATCCGCACCAATAACCCTTTGCTGGCGTCGCCTATCAACCCACTGTGCATCGCATGGTCCAACGCGCCTACGGGTGAGCACAAGCTGACCGCCAAGGCTACCGATAACCAGGGCACCATCAGCACTTCCGAACCGGTGGCCATCCGGGTGATCGAAACCGCATCTACTTTTGTGAATATCACGGCGCCAGACGCGGTTGCAGCCGAAACCGGCCCGGGCTCTCAGGGAACGAACCGGCCGACCGACCCGGCCGTGTTCATAGTAACACGGTCCGGCGTAACCAATATACCATTGACGGTGTTTTACGGTGTCAGCGGCACCGCCCGCAACGGGGTAGATTATCGATTGCTCTCCGGGACGGTGAATTTTCCCGCAGGCGCTTCCAAGGCGGCGATTGAGATCATCCCGATTGATGACCAAGTAGTTGAACCCACGGAGAGCATTGTGATTTCGCTTCAACCGCCAATCTGCGTGGCGATTTTCCCGCCCCCCCCGGAATGTTACCTTCTGGGCCCAACGAACCGTGCCGAAGCCCATATCCTGGATAATGACACGGCTCTCACCAATCAGCCTCCCGTGGTTCGGATCACCTCCCCGCCCGCTGGCGCCGTTTTTCGGAGCCCGGTTAACATTCCTGTCTCGGCGTTCGCCCGGGACGTGGATGGCGCTGTCGCGACGGTGGAGTTCTTTGCCGGCACGAACAGCATTGGATTGGGCAGCCAGCCGCCGTTTGGAACCAACAACTCCGCCATGTGGTCGAACACGTTCGTTTGCACCTGGAGCAACGCGCCGGTTGGCACATTCGCTTTGAGCGCGATAGCGACTGATGACCTCGGGCTGCTCCGAAGATCGGAGCCCGTGCTGATCAAGGTCGCCCCCGCGGAACCGCCGCCGACGAATCGCCCGATCATCATAACGGTGGCAGCCACGGACCCCGTGGCCATCGAAGGCACAAATTGCTGGGTTCGACCCGTGAGAACCGCCCCGTCGGCAACGTGGAGCAACTGGCTGGCTGGCACCCAGTGGACGCTGGTCACCAATTGCGGGCCGAAGAACGCCGCGTTCGCCATTCACCGCCACGGAGCCACCAATGATGCCGTGACGGTCCGTTACCAGATGGGCGGCACCGCCACGAATGGTGTGGATTACGTGCTGCTCCACGGGACCGCCGTGATCCCAGCCGGATCGCGCAATGTCATCGTCCCCGTGGTGCCAATTGCGGACGAAGTTTTGGAGCGCAATAAGACGGTTGTGATGCGGTTGCTGCCGCCGCCCGAGTCCGCGTCTGGTGCCTATGTGCTGGGTTACCCGCGCAACGCCGCGGTCACGATCATGGATAGCATGCGGCTCTGGCCGCTCGCCGGATTGACCCCGGATCATCTTTTCCATCTCCGTGCGAGCGGTCCGGATGGCGCCTGGTTCCGCGTGGATTCCAGCACCAACTTTGTTCACTGGACCCCGATATGCACAAACCAGGTGGTGAACGGTTCCATTGATTTCCTGGACCCGGATGTTTCCCAGGAAACGGGGCGGTTCTATCGGGCCGTGCCCGAGAATTCTGAACCGTACGAGTGATCAGGGCGAAAAAGGGATGAGGAGGAGTGGCCCGGTCCTTCATGGGCCATTCCTCGATTGCTTTGCCTCAAACGCCGCCCAGTGGAGTGGGCGGCGCATTCGCCGGAAAGGTTCTTGGTCAGGACGGGGAAAAGTTGGGGTCTGGCGGACTTGGATTCTTCAAAAATCAGCGTTTCCGGGGGTTCGGGAAAACGGGATCACATCACGAATATTCGGAATGCCGGTCAGGAACATGAGCAACCGTTCGAAGCCCAAGCCGAACCCGGCGTGCGGCACGGATCCGTAACGCCTCAGGTCCACGTACCACCAGTAATCCTGGGGGTCGAGTTTGTGAGACTTCATGTTCTCCAGGAGGTGGTCCAACCGTTCCTCACGTTGAGCGCCGCCAATCACCTCACCGATGCCTGGCACCAGCACGTCCATGGCCGTGACCGTCTTTCCATCCTCATTTTGCCGCATGTAGAAGGGCTTGATCTCTCGCGGATAGTTGAAGACCGTGGTGGGAGATTTGAAGTGCTCCTCCGTAAGAAACCGCTCGTGTTCCGACTGCAAGTTCTGGCCGTAATCCACCGGGAACTCGAACTGGCGGCCCGACTTCTTGAGGATTTCCACCGCTTCAGTGTAGGATACCCGCACAAAAGGACGATCGACCACAAACTGCAGCCTCTCGTGCAGTTGCTTGTCCACGAATTTTGCAAACAAACCGAGGTCCTCGGCGCAATGCTCAAGCGCGTAACGGGCCATGGCCTTGATGAACTGCTCGCCCAGATCCATGTCACCCTGTAAATCGCAGAAGGCCATTTCGGGCTCGATCATCCAGAACTCGGCCGCGTGCCGGGCGGTGTTGGAGTTTTCCGCGCGGAAGGTGGGGCCGAACGTGTAAACGTTGGAGAGCGCGCAAGCGAAGGTCTCGCCTTCAAGCTGGCCGCTGACTGTCAGGTAGGCTCGCTTGCCGAAAAAATCGGTCTCCGGTTTTTCCTCGATGTTCCCTTTCAAGGTGGTCACGCGGAACATCTCGCCCGCTCCCTCGCAATCGCTCGCGGTGATGATCGGCGTATGCACATAGACGAAATCGCGCTCTTGAAAGAACTGATGTACCGCAAACGCCAGGCGGCTGCGCACTCGGAAAACGGCTCCGTAGAGGTTGGAGCGTGGACGCAAATGAGCAATGGTTCGCAAAAACTCGGCGGTGTGCCCCTTCTTTTGGAGCGGATACGCATTATCCGCGACGCCGTGAAGTTGAATGCGTTTGGCGCGCATTTCCCATTTTTGCCCCTGGGCTGGTGAAGGAACCAGCTCGCCTTCGATCTCAGCCGAGGCGCCGGTGGTAAAATGGGTGATGTGCTCATACCCCGGCGTATTGGCATCCACCACCACCTGCAGATTGGCCAGGCAGGTGCCATCGTTCATTTCCATAAACGAAAAACCCTTGGCATCCCGGCGGGTTCTCACCCAGCCTTTGACAATGATTTCTTCCTTTGGCTCCGCGGAAGCCAGAACGTGTTTGATCAATGTGCGCATGGAGTAACAAAAGTTTCACGCGGCTTCCTGAGTATCACCGCGCGATCAGCTCATCCGACCGGCTGAATGTGGCTCAATCACGAGGGGTCTAGCAAGGCCAATTAGA
>JBBQYD010000230.1:0-8234 GCA_038209025.1 Verrucomicrobiota bacterium
GTTCGCGCTGGTTAGCAGCTGTCCCTGCGCACTGGGAAGTTCGGATTCTCCGCACGCTCGAAGGAATCCACGCCGACATCGTGGCGCTTGAAGAGGAGATCGTATCAGGGCTTTTAAGCGAGATCGCCACAACCAAAACGACCCTATGAGCGACATAAAACAGCAGCATATCTGGAACCCAGACACAGGAATTGCCGACATTGAGCAGGATTGGCAAAAGTTTGAGGCTTCAGAGGTGGAAAGTATAAAGAACATTTGGTTTGAGCAACGCGAGCGCCTTAGAGGGACCAAGCAGCTTTCTGAATTCACGGAGCGCCTCAGCCGTGAGTGGGCAATTGAGACTGGGATCATTGAAAATCTGTACGACATCGAGCGGGGCATCACGCAAACTTTGATCGAGCGCGGATTTCAAGCTGAATTGCTCACGCACGGGTCCACAAATCAGCCGCGTGACTACGTTATCAATCTCTTAAACGATCAGAAAGACGCGCTTGAGGGTGTCTTTGATTTCGTGTCAAGACGGCGACAACTCTGAACCTCCTATATCCGCGAACTCCACGCCGCGCTTCTCCGAAGCCAGACCCACACGGACGCCATTGATCAGAATGGGAAATTCATCGAGGTGCCTTTAATCCGCGGGAACTGGAAGGTTCATCCAAACTATCCATCACGCGGCGGCATTGTTATCAAGTATTGCCCGCCCGAGCAAGCTGCGTCGGAGATGGATCGCCTGATTACGCTCCAATTAGCCCATGAGAAACAAGGGGTCGCACCCGAAGTTTCGACGCGCAGGAAGTGGCGCAAAACGTCTATGCCGCGCTCGCGCGGAAGTCCTGGCAGTCCGCTCAGCAAGCTACAAAACTGGGGTGCTCTGCGCTCCCCCCCTGCCCGGCCACCGCCTCACTCGTTGCGGAGCGCGGCAAGCAGGGGGGAGCGCAGGGCGGCCCGGGCAGCGAGCCAGGTCCAGAGCAGGCCATTCAACAGGACAGCCATTAACGTAACCGAGAGAAAGGCGACCGGCAAGCTGGTAGCGCCCTGCATCAGCGCCGGCAGGACCGCGACTCCGGCGGCCACAGTGCCCAGCCCCAACCCGGCCAGGAGCAAAAACGCATGTTCGATCAGCACCAGAGCGCTCAACGTCCGGCGCGGAAGGCCTACGGCGGTGAGGACAGCCAGTTCCGCGCGCCGTTCAAACACGTTTCGCAATACGACAATCCCGAGCCCGGCGCTGCCTAATAACAGACCAAGACCGCCGAGGACCTGGAAGGTTGCCAGGTAGGTGTTCTGAACCGCATTAAACTCGTTGAGCCGGGCAGTGGTTGAGGTTAGCTCCACCCCATGATCTTCGAGTGAGCGCAATAAGGCGGTGGAGAGTCCCGCGGTACGCCCGGCGGGAGCCGAGACCAGGAACATTCGCGCGCCGCTGCTGGAGGGGAACCGTTGGAGGAAGGCGGCTTCGTCAATGACCAGGCTGCCTTGCAGGATCGAGTTGGCGACCGCCCCCACAATGCGCACCTGGAACGGCCTGCCCTGCTCATCGGCGTAATCGATCAGGTCCCCGATCTTCTTGCCCATGGCCCATTGAATGGCATTGGCATCGCCGATGGCCGGCAGGGGCGCAACCTGAGAAGTGGAGTTGGTTTCGGATGGGGCGCGCAGGAGTTCCCAGCCGGCGGATGCTTTCGGCGCGACAAACGTGAATCGTCCCGCGAACTGGGCGGGGTCCACGCCCAACAAACGCGGGCGCTGAGCGCGGCTCAAGTTAAGGCAACTGGCCTCATCACCTTCGCGAACGCGCAGGGGGACGAAGGCGACTCCGTGCATCAGGTTTGATTCCAGGTTAAAAAAGTCACGTCCCGCCGGCGTGTTAAGGTCCTGCACCACGGGCATGGCTGTTTCACCCAATAACCGGAAACCGCCGGTGCCCGAGCCCGGCGCGGTGTCATCGGTTGCGTCCAGTCGGAACGCGGAGGGGCCGACAATCATGAACGTGCCGCAGGCCAGGAGAGCGATGGCCGCCAGGCTGCGTCCATGGCGTCGGCCGCAACCCCTCACCGCCAGACGGCGCAGGCTGAGCCGGTCACAGGCAGCTTGCGAACTCATGCGGGAAAGCCAGGCCGAGGCGGAGGCCAGGCCACTGATCAGCAGCAGCGCACCGGCGCCGAAGAACGTCGGCGCCTGGGCGGGGCCGGTCCGGGCGGAGGCGGAACCCATCAGCGCAACCGCCGCCATGCCCGCCCCGGCCGCAACCCACCAGGCCAGGCGCGAGGCGCCCGGCGATGGCGAACTCAAATCACCGGCGAGCAGTTCACGCGCGGGACGCCGCGTGAACCCGCGCAGACTCAGGGCAATGGTCACCAGCGCAATGACCAAGCCCGCGACGGCGCTCGCGAGGAGCGTGATCGGCTGCAAATGAATTCCCAGGTGAAGTCCCCCCGCCGCTTCCCGCCAGATCGTGCGCAGCCCCAACAGAAGCAACCGGGCATACGCCACGCCCAGGGCGGATCCCAAAAGGCCGCCGATCAGACCCAGCACCAGACCTTCCCCCAGCAGCAGACGAGCGACTTGCGACGACTTGAAACCGACGGCGAGGAGGAGGCCAACCTCACCGGTGCGCTGCTCAAGCGCGAACCGGAACAACAGCGCCATCAGCAGCAGCGCGGAGATCACGAGGAAGAAGCTGAACGCGAGGAACAACTGGGCGAAATCCTGTGCTTGAGCCGCGGCCTGCAACGCCTGGCTGCGAACGTCAACCAAGCGCAACCCGAACGCCGCCGGCGGCAGGTTCGCCTGAAGCTGGCCGCGGAGGGTGCCGGCAATCGCCTCAGGTGAGCTTCCGGGAGGCACGGAAAACCGCAGCGCGGTAAGGGATCCAAAACGGTTGCCCCACATTTGTTGACCGGCGCGGAGGGTGACGAAGGCTTTAGGTGTCCCGCGATATTGTTTCCAGTAGGTCTCATCCGCGGGCCGGATGGGATAGCGCAGCGGAAAGCCGGTATCCCAATCGTGGGTTGATTCCGCGCGGGCTATTCCGGGGAATTCAGGCATCAGGGTGCGGTCTGCGCAGGGGCCGGTCATGGGGACGATGGATCGCACCCGGAACAGGTTCGTGCGCTCGACCAGACTGGCACCGGACTCGACCACGTAATAGCTGAGAGCCACGACCCCCCCGGGGCGCGCCTGGAGTTCGCGCGCCAGCCAGTCATTGAGGATAATCTCCTCGTCCCGCAGGTCCGCAGGAACGAGCTCCGGCGCACCCGCAGCGGTGACCATGGAGTAGGGAACCGAGCGCTCGCCGAGCTGCAGCAAATTGGCCAGGTACGTGAGCACCGGGCGGGGCTTTTCGAGGCCGGCACCGGGCGTCCTGGGTGCCAGCGCTTCGACGACTGCCGATTCCAGAAAGATGCGGCTGCTGGCGACTTCGACCTGAGCGGGCCGGGAATCCGCGGCCGGCAGAATGCGGATCACGAGACTGGCATCTTCGGGCCGCCACGCACTCTCCAGGGCGCGCTGGAGAGTGGTCACATCGGGCGGGCTGGTTTCGCGATCGTTGGGAATGGCCACCAGCAGCAGGTTGGCGCGATTGGTTTGTCCGACGGCGTCGGCCAGGACATTGAGAGGCAGGAAAGCGTTCGGCTGCCCGGGGCGTCCTGAGTGCAGGTTGAAAACACCCAATTCGCCTTCGGACAGGACCCGTCCAACCCGCAGGCGCAAGACCACGGAATGCTCGTCCTTGGGAGTGATCGCGGCATCATCGGCCAGCAGCCCGGGTTTACGCACGCGCACGAGCACCTGGTCGCCCGGTTTGGCCTGTAGCTGGGCGGCCAGGGGCTCATTGATGAACACCTCGTTCCCTGCCAGCCATGGGGCGCCATTGGCTAGCGAAGCCTGCCACTTCGCAAACTCCGGCCAGGTCTGTGGGTCCACGCCCAGCACCTGGACGCGCGGGGCGGTGCGATCAGCCTCGGAGACGGTGACCAGGCCCGGCAGCCGCAGGGCGGTCGTCAGGTGTGCGTTTTCAGGATGGACAGCCGCAGGGCCGGCACCTGGCGTCCGAGGTCCAGCCATTCGGGAACCCAGGCGGCTCTCGAAAAAGCGATCGCCGGTGCTTAATGCGAACTGGGTCGCACCCAGGCGAGCCAGGGCGGCTGCGCGCAAACTCGCGCGCACGGAATCGCCCAGGATCAACGCGCCCGCCAACGCCGCCGTGGCAATAACCGCCCCCAGCAGCACCCCCAGGTGGGCACGCGCGTGGAAACGAACCCCACGCCAGATCAGCGAGCGCCAGGTCATAGGCCAGGCAACCCACGGACCAGCGCCCCTTCCGTCAAAGTGAAAGCGCGTCCCATGCGAGCGGCGAGATCCTGGGCGTGGGTTACCACGATCAGGGTGACCGCTTCCTCGCGATTCAAATCGAGCAAGAGCTGGCCGAGCGCGACCGCCGATGCATGATCAAGCGACCCGGTGGGTTCATCCGCCAGCAGCAGGCCCGGGCGATTGATGAGCGCGCGGACGACCGCCACGCGCTGGCGCTCCCCTCCGGAGAGCTGGCCGGGACGGTGCTGTCTGCGGTTCGCCAGGCCCACCCGTTTCAACAACCGCTCGGCCCGGGCGGTGGCAGTTTCGGGGCCGGCATCCCGGGCCTGGCCCGCCAGAGTCGGCACCAGGACGTTCTCCCACACGGTGCATTGCGGGAGGAGGCAGTGAGCTTGAAAAACGAAACCGAGTTCCTGGTTGCGAACGCGCGCCAGTTCGGGTTCGGGCAGGGCAGCCACGTCCCGGCCATCCAGCCAGACCTGGCCGCCGCTCGGGCGATCCAGCGTGCCGATGATCTGCAGCAGCGTGCTTTTGCCCGAACCGGATGGGCCGACAATGGCGACCGAGTCGCCCGCGGCGATTTCAAGATCGATTTCGCGCAATACGCTCAGGCTGCCGCCCGCCGGCCCGGCATACTGGCGGCTTACCCTGGTGAGCTTTAGACAGGCACCCATAGCAAAGAGTCAAGGGACCAAAAACACACATTCGCGGCCGAGTGGTGTCCGCCGCGAATGTTCTCTGGCACGTCTATCCGCGGCGGCTAGAACCGCTCAATCGAGATATTCCGAAACATAGCCGGATCATTGTGGCCGGCAAAGCCGAAATGGCCGGACTTGCGATCTTTGCCGGGGTGCGTTTTGCCCCCCATGTACTCGGAGATCTTCGAAAGGTCCTGGTCGAGAATCACGGTGCCGTTAAGTTCCACCTTAAGGGTCGAGCCTCGCACGGTGACTTCCTGGAAGTTCCATTCGCCAATCGGACGCTGGTAACCACGCTCCGCGCCCGCGATGCCGTAGGCCGACCCATGGACCTGGCGCGGATCAATTTTGGATCCCGTGGCTTTTTCGTAATTGTCATCCAGCACCTGGCATTCGCACAGGCCCCCGTAAGCGGTGTCGCCCTCGCCCGGATAGCGGATGGCCAGCCCGTTGTTGCCGCCCGGAGGCAGTTTGAATTCCAGGCGCACGGCGAAGTCCGCAAATTCCTCGGCGGTATAAATCGTTCCACCTTTCTTGGGCAGGCACATGAGGGCTCCATCTTTGACGGTGTACGAGTCCGTGGGCCCCATCCAGCCGGTGAAATCGCGGCCATTGAAGATGGACTTGAAGGTCTCGCCGCCATGTTTTGCCAGGATCTCGTTGGCTTCGACGCCGGGAATCTCACGGAGGAAAACGTTGCGCCAGCGAATCTCGCCGCCGTGAGTCTGCAACTGGATCGGGCCGGCGGCAGGGACGGGGCGTTTGCGGTCATAATAGTTTTCCATGAGGGCGTGGTCCACGACTGGCTGGTCGTTCAACCAGACGCTCACGCGCGCGCCGACCATGATCACCCGCACCTTGTTCCATTCGCCGAACGGTTTGTCGGCTTTCACGAGCGGGTCCTTGCCGGGGGCGCCGGGACTGTTGTTCCACAGCGCGCCGGAGCCTTTATCGGCGCCGATTCCGAATTTGGCCGGGTCGGTGTAATCCCAGATTTGAACCTGGGGACAGCCGCGAAGGTAAATGCCGGAATCCGCCCGGGCAACGGTCCGGTATTCGAGGAGCAGCTCGAAGTCACCGTAATCTTTTTCGGTGCTGGCATAAGCCCCTTTGCCGTCGTTCACCAACTCGCCATTTTGCACGGTCCAGTGCTCGTTCATGGTTTTGTTCCAGGCGGCGATTTTTTCCTGGCGCTGGTCCTCCGGCAGGGCGAGGAGCTTGCGATGGTCGAACGTGTCACCCCCGCGCCAGCCGGCAAGGTCTTTGCCATTAAAAAGCGCCTTGAACCCGGACGGCGGAGCCGGTTCGGCTGCCTGGGTGATGGTTGCGGAGGCCAGCGCGCCGCAAAAAGCGAGCGCCAGAGTGGCCCCCAGAGAGCTGGAAAACTTCAAACTACCTATTTGCATACAGTTCTTTTGCGCTTTTCTGGTCCGGCAATAAAGCAAATTCGCGTGACGCCTACTCCAAGGGGAAGAATGTTTGCAGGAGCGCGCCTTGCTCGGTGCGCACCGCGGTGCCCGGCCCGAGATTGTGCCGGCGGAACCAGCCCTGCGGGGTTTCCAGGACGAACCGGATATTCTCGCTCCTGGACACCACGGCATTTGTATTAAATGGCTGCAGGTCATGGACTTCCTGGATGATTCCATCAGGATCGAGGTAAGCCGCGGAAAGTGGCACGCGGGTGTTCATCATCCAAAACGCCACCTGCCGGGTGGCGGGCATCGGAAAGAGCATCGCTTCATTCTCGGCGAGGTTGGTGCGAAACATCATGCCGCTCATTTGCTGTTCGGGCGTGAGCGCCAGCTCGGCGGTGAGCTCCTCGGCGCCCAACCAGAGCTTGACGGTCTTCAGCCGGGGTTGCGCCCGCGCGGGGAGCTGCGGGGCCGCATTCACGGCCGGTGTTGGCGGGGGGGGCGACTCACCACACCCGGCCACCATCACCGCTCCCAGTATCCCGATCAAGAGCCCGCGAAAAACACTCATGCGCCAATGGTGCCGGAACGCGGGCGCTTTTTCAAACGAAACAGAGAGCCTCTGGTCCAGGCGGGGCCTTCACCGTCGGCGATTGAACGCGTCGTTGTCGTAGCGGCTGCGCCGCAATTCCCGGACCTGCTCCTGCAAGGCTTCATCCCAAACCAGCGGGGCCCAGGCAAAATGCTCCAATTCCGTGCCCGCCTCGAACATGGCCCTTTCCCAGTCTGGCCTGGACACTTTGATGGGGGGCGGCTGAACCGAACCCTGGATGAGCAGTGCCTGCCGGGTGCGCCGCTGGGCGGCTCCGCCGGCTTTGCGACCATGCCACAGCACGTCATCTTTTTCATACCCGGCGAAGCATTGTCCAGGCGCTGTTTTCTGGCAGCCAGGCGCGAGCTCAGTGGCAATCCCAAGCCGGGCAAACGCCGCGCGCACCCACTCATGCACGCGCGCATAGCTCTGGGCGGCGCGCAACTCATACCAGGGGGTGGCAGCGGGGAAAACCAGGCTGTATGTCCAGTCCGCATCATGCGGCACAATGCCCCCGCCGGTGGGCCGGCGGATGAGCGGTCGTAACCGGGTCGTTTGCAGCACCTCGTCGTACTTTTGGAAATAACCGAAGGACGCCGCGGGCTCGGTCCAGGAATAGAGCCGGAAAATGGGGCGATTCAACCGCGGCGCGGCGAACAGGAGCGACTCATCCACCGCCATGTTCTCAGCCGCACAGCCGGCGGCGGAAACGAGGCAGAGAGCGGGGACGGGAATCGTTGGCAGGAGGGCAGTCACTCAGATTCTGTGGCGGGCCATCTGCCAGATGATGGTCAAGCCATGAACGGCGGCCAGCAGGAGCAGACCGACGCCTGAACCGCGCTCCAGCTTGAGCAGCGTGGATTCACTCATTCGTCCGTGGCCCAGCGAAACGAGCCAGCTCAACCCGACGAACCAGCAGGCAGTGCCCACCGCCACACCCGCCACGCAGGCCAGTTTGCCGGTCCAATCAGGGGTCACCCACTCGCGCGAGATGAGATTCGCGGCGATGATCACCCAAAACACCAGCACCCCCACGTTTCCCAAAACCCGCACCAGGCCGGTCATGAACGCCGAGTGCGGTTTGAGCTTCTCCTCCACGCGCTCTTCAAAACGATCAGCCGCATGGCCCAAGTGAACCGGGTCGGTAACCGTGCGGGCGAGCAGGAACTTGACGCCCAGGAAGAGCAGGAAGACAAAACTGCAAAGTTCCATCAC
>JBBQYD010000231.1:0-8218 GCA_038209025.1 Verrucomicrobiota bacterium
GCCTCAGCAGCTTTACCGCTTATGTGAGCCGGCTGCTGGTGGCGGGGGACGGAACGAGTGTTGCCGCCCAGCAGCGGGAGGCCGGCACTTTGTACCTGGCCCAAACCAACCTGATTGTCTGCACCGCGGCCAGCGGCACCCACGGCCTGGGAATATCCGACGGGTCCGGCAACGCCAGCAGCGGCATTGTGTATCTCGGCCAGACCAACACCATTCTGTCTGATGGCGGGATGTTCATCGGTTATCGAAAGAGCCCGGGCACGTTGAGCTTTAATCCCAATAATTTCGGCGGCAGCGTGATCTTTCGAAATCGCGCCGGGACCGGACGCCAGAGTCAATGGTGGATTGGGAATAACGCCACGAGTGGCAGCACGGTGGGGAACAACGGCAAAGCCGATTTCACTTTAGGTACAGTGGACGCCCTGGTGGATGCCATGATCGTGGGCCGCAGCCAGACCACGGCGGCGAGCGGCGCCGCCATCGGCACGCTCGCTTTCTCGGCAGGCATCATTGATGTCAATTCCTTGCAGGTGGGCTACCAGGTGGCGGATAACGCCACGGCCACGGGCACCGTCAATGTGGACGGGACGGCGGAGCTCATCGTCAATGGCAACCTGGAACTGGGCCACACCGTCGGAACGTTGCGCCTGCCAAAAGGCACGCTGAACATCGGCTCCACCCTGGGCGGAGGATCGGTCTGGGTGAAAGGCAATATTGTTGAAGGCGGTTCCAATGACCTTGTCACCGTGAGTTCAGGCACGCTGAAGGTCGGTGGAACAGTGGGAACCGCAGCCGCGCCGCTGCAAAACCTGACCCTCTTCAATTCGACCCTGGTCTTCGATCTTGGCAGCCTGGCCAATCCCACAACTCCATTATGGAATATCGCCAATCTGACCGTCACCGCGCCAGTCACTAACATCATCACCGGGTACGGGCTCACCGTGGGCAAAGTCACCCTGATCAAGTATGTCACGCTGGCCGGCGACACGGGCGACGGCTTCGTGCTGGGCAGCTTGCCGGGCCGGTTGGGCGGTTACCTTTCCAACAACGTGGCTGAGTCCTCCATTGATTTGATCATTACCAATGTGCCCGCCCCCAAATGGAATGGGAACATGAACGGCAACTGGGACATTGCGAGCACGCCCAACTGGTTGACGATCTCCGGCGGGCTGCAGACCTATTATTATCAGGACGGCGCCCTGGGCGATTCAGTGCTCTTCGACGACACCGCGGCAGGGACGACCCTGGTGAACCTGGCCACGAGTCTGGCCCCCGCAAAGGTAACCGTGAACAACTCAGCCAGGAATTACACGTTCACAGGCGTGGGCGGGCTCTCGGGCGGCGCTCTTGCCAAGCAAGGCACGGGAATGCTTACCATCAGCAATACCGGCACGAATGACTTCACCGGCGGACTGAGCATTGAAGGTGGCAAAGTTCTGCTGGCCACCAGTTCCAACCGTCTGCCCACCACGGTCACCGTCACGTTGGGGGCCGCAACCGACGCCGGCTTGGATCTGAACAACCTGGACCAAACCATCGGCGCATTGTCGGGGGGCGGCCCCGGGGGCGGGGGCGTCGCCATCGGGAGCGCCGTGTTGGATATCAGCGGCGGAGGCGGACGTTATGAAGGCGTGATCGCAGGCAGCGGGACGGTGATGAAAAGCGGCATCGGAACTCAAGTATTCGCCGGCGCGAACGCCTATGCCGGCGGCACCATGATCACTGGCGGGACCCTGGTGGTGGCCAATACCACCGGCAGCGGAACGGGACCCGGACCCATTGTTATCGCCACCAACGGGATGCTGCAAATCGGCGATGGCGGGATCAATGGAGAGGTGGCGGTCAACACCATAACCAACGACGGCCGCGTGATCTTGAACCGCAGCGATGACATCACCTTTACCAAAAACATCATTGGCGGAGGATGGCTGCAGCAGGATGGGACCAACCTGGTCATCATCCCCATTTCCAACACCTACACCGGGCTTACCTACATTCAAAACGGCGGGGTGCGCATCACGCATCCCCATGCCCTCGGCGATCTCACCGGGAACACCGAGATCCGATCGCCAACGCTGGCGCGGCTGGAATTAGCCGGCGGGTTCACCCTGCTGGAGCCCCTGACCATTGCCCAGAAACAATCGGTCAGCCTCGGAGCGCCGTCCGTGCTTAACGTCAGCGGCACGAACACACTGGCCGGCCCCATCAGTGCAATCCAGGGCGGCTCGGATTGGACGTTCCAATCGGATGGCGGCAAGCTCCTGATCACCGGCACGTTCACCAACCTGGCCACCTCGGGGATCCGGAATGTCCGGCTGCGAGGCACCTCCGCAGGCGAATGGTTCAGTGACATCAACAGAGCCGCGAATGCCAGTGTAAGCGCCGCACTCATCAAGACGGACGCGGGTAGCTGGACCTTGTGGGGCAATAATGATTACAATGGCAATACCCTGATTACCGGCGGACTCCTGCTCGTCAATGGGAGGGTGACCGGAAGCACGAACGTGTCCGTCAGCGGCGGCGCCCTGGGCGGCACCGGTTTGATCACGGCGCCAGTGACCATCAATTCCGCGTCCGCGCTCGCGCCGGGCGGCTCCATTGGCACGCTCACCATCAGCAATGACCTAACGTTTGCCGCGGGCAGCACCGCGGATCTTGAAGTGAGCAGGATCGGCTCGTCGGTCGCGAATGACCAGGTGCAAGGCGTCTCGAACCTGGCATATGGAGGCACGTTGAAAATCACCGTTATCGGCAACCTTGCGGGCGGCGAAGTGTTCTCGCTTTTCCAAGCCGCAAGCTACTCAATAAATAGTTTCGACGCCTTCGACCTGCCTATCCTGCCAGGCGGCTTGACCTGGGATACCAGCCAACTCACTACGGACGGCACCTTGCGCGTGACGGGCGGCCAAATCCTTATCGCGCAAGTTTCTCGGGATCAGAATGGAAACTTCGAGCTGAGCGGCTCCACGTTGGCCACCAACCAGGTATATCGCATTCTGGCCACCACCAACCTGGTGGACCCGGCCAGCTGGACGGAAGTTGGAGTGGGCGTTTTCACCGGGGGAATGTTCTCCTTCAAAGACCTCAACTCAACCAACTATAACCAGCGCTATTATCGGATACTCATGCCTTAGAGCCGGAGGCGGTGAGCCGCCTGTCGGCGGATCGGGCCGGTTCTCACATGCCTCTTCGGCATGTGAGAACCTCGCCTGGCGTGGCCGTCGGCAAAGCGCCTTTCCAGCGCGCTGAAAGCGCCAGAATTTTTCGCCCGGGGTAAAGGAGTTCCGAGCGCGTGATCCCCGGTCACCCACTCCCTTTTCCCATCCGATACCGTGCAAAAAAGATCTCCGCATGCAATTCGACCTTCCTGCAACGCCGTTCGACATACTCGGAGAGGGCGCCAAATAGATCACCGCTCGGGAACCGCGCCACGAAAGCATCATACCGGTTCGACTCGGCTAGAAGAAGATGCGCAACGTCCTGTTCTGAAACGTCCAGCCGTACTCGTTCTTTGCCGCCGGTGTCAGCTACAAACTCAGTCCAACCTCGAAGGTTAACGGTATGATCCAAGGTTTTCGGCCGTTCCACAGGTGTAAGTAATTTTAGGGTGTTGCCGCGCGCGGTCCAACATTGGCTGGCTTGCCTCAAGCCCAAACACCCGGTCACAATACTTCGCGAGTGCAATGGCGGAGTACCCCGTTCCACAGCCAACATCCAGACCCGTCTGAAAGGATTCGTTGGGACGAATCATACGTTCCAAAATCAAACGGTGAAGCGGTGGCCTGAAAGCGGCATAGTGCTCGGCAACGACGCTGTCGTATCTCTCAGTCATTTTACGCACCATGGTATGCCTGGGACCAACGTCGTCGCAAACTGATAAGAATTTTCTTTTGCGCGTCCGCGCGTACTCAGCGCTGCGCGGGTGATATCCGAACCTGTTCTTTGTTGGCGGCTCGGTGAACCCAGGCGGCGGCATGCCGATGGTCGTGCTCTGCGGCCAGAACGTCGCGAAGAAGGTCGTCGCATGGGACAAATGAAAATCACGAGCTTGGCAAGCTCTTGACTCAATCCTTGTTTGGCGCGCAAGCGGCAGTGCCCTGCCGGTTCATCTTCCATTCATCTGGCTTTGGTATTATCCTGCAAGCTCATGAAAGCGCTGATCATCGAAGACAACGACCGTCTGCGCAAGTCGCTGCTGGATTACCTGCGCGACGAAGGTTTCGCGGCGGATGCGGCGGCTGATGGCGAAGAGGGCTTTTACAAGGCCACCAACTGGGAATACGACGTCATTGTGCTCGACGCCATGATTCCACTCGCCGACGGTTTTGAGGTGTTGCGCAAGTTGCGCGCGACCGGCCGCACAACGCCGATCTTGATGCTCACGGCGCGCGGCGGACTGGCGGATCGACTGCGGGGATTGAACACTGGAGCGGATGATTACCTGGTCAAACCCTTCGAGATGGAGGAACTGGTTGCCCGGATAAGGTCGGTGATTCGCCGTTCCAAACACGCACCGAATCCGCTGCTCCAGATTGGCCCGCTTACGCTCGACACGGCCACCCGGACTGCTTGCATGGGCGGAAATCCCATGACGCTCAACGCCCGGGAGTATGCCTTGCTCGAAATGCTGGTGGTGCATCGTGACGAAGTGCTTTCCCGGGCTTTTCTTTACGAGAAGCTGTTTGATGAACGCGACGATTCTCTCTCAAACATGCTCGACGTCTATATCTACAAACTCCGGCAAAAGGTCGGCAAGGACTTCATCCGGACCCGGCGTGGGATGGGGTATCAACTTGTTGCCGAGTCTGTGCCGGAATCCCCGGAGACCGAATGAACCCGTTCTGGAACAGCCTGCGATGGCGGATCGTGGCCTACTACACGCTGCTGCTGGCGGTCGCCGTGGGGTTGCTGGTGGTGCTGCATACTCTGGCGGAATTCCGCCGCATTGAGCAACTGACTGCGGCCCGGTTGCAGGCGGCCGGGCTGGGCTTGTTGCCGGCGATGTTTTCGCCCCGACTCGGGCGCCCGGGCGAAGGTGGGCGATCCGCCATGCTGCGGGAGGGCGTGGAGTTTCAGGAGCAGTTGGCCAAGCTCATGCGTGACGGTGTGTTTGTCCTGGCGGAACAGGCTAATCAGGTGGCCGTTTTTGCCTCAACCAACCTGCCTCCCGGGTTTCGGCTGCCGCCGGTTGAACTTTCGGACGGGAATTTCCATTGCATCGAGCGCACGGACTTCTTCCTTGCCGAATTGCGCACCCCACACGGTGATCGCTTGTTGCTCGGTTCGCCAGCAGCTCAACTGCACGCGGAGGCCCGCCATTCATTGCAGATGTCTGTCCTCGCGGGTTCGGGTGTCTTTGCCGTGCTGGTGGTGTGTGGCGCTCTGCTGGTTTTCCGTGGGCTTCGGCCCATCGCCCGCATGAGCGCGGCCGCCCGGCGCATCGCCGCCGGCAATTTGACCGAACGACTAGCCCCGGAGACGCAGGGCGAGGAATTGCGCGGCTTGGCCAGCGTCCTCAACGATACGTTCGACCGCCTGCATACCGTCCTGCAGCGCCAGATCCGTTTCACCGTTGATGCCTCCCACGAACTGCGCACGCCCGTCGCCGCCATTCTGGCTGACTGTCAGTTCTCGCTGAAGAAGGAACGCAGTCCCGAGCGCTACCGCGAAACCATCACCGTTTGCCATGAAACTGCCCAACACATGCGCTCGCTCATTGACCGCTTGGGATTGCTGGCCCGGTTCGATGCCGAGGACTCGGTGCTGCAACCCGAACCGCTCGACGTCCGGGAAGTTGCCGAAACCGCCGTCGCCGTGGTCGCGCCGCTCGCCCAAGAGCAGGGAGTGACCCTTCAGGCCGATCTGCTCTCCGTCGTAACGCAGGCCGACCGTCTGCGCCTGGACCAGGTGCTGGTGAATCTGCTGCGCAACGCAATCCTCTACAACCTGCCCGGGGGGCACATCATACTTCGCAACGGTCAAGCGGACGGCGTCGCGTGGGTTGAGGTTGAAGACACCGGCATTGGAATTCCAAACGACAAACTGGAGCAGGTCTTCGAGCGCTTCTTCCGCGCTGACGAATCCCGTAACGTCCACACGGGCGGCCTCGGACTCGGCCTGGCGATCTCTCGTGCCATCATGCATGCGCATGGCGGCACGATCACCGCCCGCAGCGCACCGGGTCGGGGCAGCACCTTCCGTATTGAGTGGCCGGTCGGCGGGCAAAGCTGAAGATATCTTCGCGGATTCATCTTCGGTTCAGGTTGCCCCAGGTAATCTCGCGCACGAATCGAAGATGCATTTTATGACAACACCGCCATTCACCGGAACCACAGTGAGCACCAAATTCATGACAAACGCCCTTAGTCGGTTGGCTTTGGTATGCTGGCGGCGTGAAAGATCAATTCGACCGCGGCCAAAAGCGGGCCTTTGCGAAAGCAAAGTCAGCGGCGCGATGAGAAACCATAGAAACTAAATTCGAACATCCATGAAAACCAAAATCCTTCTACTCACGATTGTCTTGGGTACCTCCGCCAGCCCGGGAACGGTTCAGGCATCGGCCGCCGGTTTGCTGGCGATTGGGGCCACCAATGGCGGGGTTGCCTTGCGCTGGCAAGGCCCCGGCGTGCTGCAATCGGTTGCCGCAGTCAATGGTAGTTGGACGGATCTGCCGCCAGCCGTCGCCGCCATCACGTTCCCAGCCACCAACCCGGCCACCTTCTTTCGCGTGCGCCAGCCGTTGTTTACCGTGGTGGATACGGGCCAGACCAATTGTTACAACAACACCCAGGTAATTACCGCCCCAACTTTTGGTCAACTCTTCTATGGTCAAGATCCGCAGTATGCCGGGCCGAGCGCGGCTTACACCAACAACGGCGACGGCACCATCACCGACCTTAACACCGGGCTGATGTGGGTTCAGGCTCGCGGCTCGCAGATAACTTGGACTGCTGCCTTGGCGGGTGCCGCCACCAATCGCACGGGCGGCTACACCGACTGGCGGATGCCCACCATCAAGGAGCTTTACTCCCTGATTCAGTTCAGCGGGGCTAACGGCACCAGCCTCACAAACACGGCGGGCTACATTCCCTTTATCAACACGAATTATTTTCACAGCCATCCCATAGGATTTTACGAAAAAGCTGGAACGTTGTTGTTTTTTGTTTTCACCCCTGCCGTGTGGCAGGGTTAAAAGCAATGTTCCAGCTTTTTAGTAAAATCCTATGGGATGGCTGTGAAAAAATGTTGCATCGAAAGGTGGTTAGGGGCGAGACTCGCGTCATGCGCAAATCGGCGAAATTCTCGTTTGTCGTGGAGCTGATTGTATTTTCTCTGGCGTGTATCGGGCAGCTTTACCCCGCTTGCGCAGAGGAAAAAATCTCACCCGTGCAATCGGCGCTTTCTTCGACAACCATTTCAGGCTACGTGATACATGATTATGGCGTGACACCAGAGGCCCCGCCCACATCATTTTTTGACAGCGGAGCATCTAGTTTTTCAGCCAGTCCCGTTTCAGTAGTGCCGGAGCCGACGACAAGCGGGCTGGTTTTGCTCGGACTGATTGCATTTGCCGCTATGGGTAAGCGAGGTCAGCGAGCACAAGATTGATTCTGATTCGTCGGGATTCGCGAACAGATGCTCCGCTTTAGCCACGCTCCTTCGGCTTTTCGATGGCAACGGTTGTATGGCTTTTGCCCCAAAATCCGCCCCAAAATCCGCGCTCGAATTTGCGCTGATTGAATTTGACGCGCAACGCCGGCTTCCTGCCGGCGAAGCGTTTGCCGGCCTTCGTCATGAAGGCTTCGACTTCATAATTGCAGGCTTGGCCTCCGGTTTTCAGGGCCGTCGCTGTATCAGGCAGCACCCAAAAATCATCAACCGTTTGGTCGGATACGGAATGCGTCGGTGCGCCCTTTCCATAATTTCGCGTCTCCGTCGGGCGCGTGAACCGATGCTTTCCGATGGCTTCGGCAAACGCGCGTCGCGTTTCCTCATGGCTGCATTGGTGAAGGATTTGCGTTTTCAGACACGCGCACATGGACGCGACGCGATTGCGCCCGGCGTCGCCGGGCGACTCCGCAAGATAATTGCTGCGATTCTGCGTCAAGTACACAACCGCGCAACGGGCGCTTCGTGCGGTCGTTTGGAAAAGCTGGTCGTGATCCGTCATGAAATAATGGCTTTCATCTGAGAAGTAACCGTCCGGCGGAACCGTATG
>JBBQYD010000232.1:0-8195 GCA_038209025.1 Verrucomicrobiota bacterium
CCTGCACAAGGGTTAGGCCCGGTGGCGAAGCGAATCTCCATATTTAGCGGGATTGCGTCCATTCCCTATTTCGTCCGGCGGGGATACTCTGCTGGTAATAGAAAGCCCGGCCACAAGTCGAACTTAAAATGAACGCGACCCAACCAAAGACCTACAATACCATGACCCCCAGCATCACGAATGCCTGGTGGTAGTTCCAGTCGGCCGTATGATAAATTCCCTGCCATGAATGATTCCAGCAGCCTTCCGGCATCGACGCTCCCGGCCCAATCCTGCCGCCCCCCGGCGGTGCAAGCGGTGCAGGTTCGCACCGGGACCATTACCCTGCCCACGTGGATGCCCGCGCCTCCGGACAAGAACCCGATGTTCCTCGAGCGCCGGGTTTACCAGGGCAGCACGGGCAGGCTGTATCCGCTGCCCTTGACGGATAGGATTGAGGAAAAGCCGGTCGAGCGCGAGTGGCAGGCCATCTGGATCGAGAATGAATACCTCAGCGCCCTGGTGCTCCCGGAACTGGGGGGGAGAATTCACGCCTTGCAGGATCGCACCACCGGTTACGATCTGATCTACCGCCAGGAGGCCATCAAGCCGGCGCTGGTCGGTTTAGCCGGGCCCTGGATTAGCGGCGGGATCGAGTTCAACTGGCCCCAGCACCATCGGCCCGCCACCTTTCTGCCCGTGGACTATGAGGTCGAGGAGCATGCCGACGGCTCGCAAACGGTTTGGTGCGGTGATCACGATCCCATGTTCCGCCTGAAAGGCATGCATGGGGTGTGCCTGCACCCAGGCAAGGCTTATCTCGAACTGAAAGTGCGCGCCTACAACCGCACACCCATGGTCCAGACTTTCCTCTGGTGGGCGAATGTGGCCACGCGCGTGCATGAGGCCTACCAGAGTTTCTTCCCGCCCGATGTTTACTACGTTGCGGACCATGCGCGCCGCTCGATGAGCAGCTATCCCCTGGCCGAGAACGTCTATTACGGCGTTGACTACCAGCGACGGGGGATTGAGGGCGTGCCAGCCGACCAACGACCAACCCAGTTTGTTCCCCCGCATTGCGGCGGGAAGAGCCCCGTCGCTTATAAGCCGAACGATCTTTCGTTCTACGCCAACATTCCCACGCCGTGCAGTTACATGTGCATGGGGAGCAAGGAGGATTTCTTCGGGGGCTATGATCACCTCGCCCAGGCGGGCATCATTCACGTAGCCAATCACCACATCGCGCCGGGAAAAAAACAATGGACCTGGGGCAACCATGAATTTGGTTATGCGTGGGATCGGAACCTGACGGTTCCCGACACCAACGGCGTGTATTGGCCTTACATCGAGATCATGGCCGGTGTGTACACCGACAATCAGCCGGACTTCAGCTTCCTGCAACCGGGCGAGACCAAGACCTGGAGCCAATATTGGTATCCGATCTCCAAGATAGGACCTGCCCGGCAGGCCAATCTGGAAGCGGCCGTGTCCTTGGCCTTCGAGGGCCGGCACGGGCGGGTCGGGGTCGCGGTAACTTCCCCCCACCTCGGAGCGCAACTCACCGTGGCTGCCCGCGGAAAGAGACTGCTCTTCGCACGCAGAGACATTTCACCCGCCTCCCCCTTGATTGAAGAGTTCTCCCTCCCCCGGGGCGTTCCTCCGGAGCAGGTCGAGGTCCGGGTTGTGGACGGCCGCGATCACGTGCTGATTGAGACCAACAACCGGCCCTGCGCCAAAGGTGAAGTTCCCCGGGCAGCCGCGGAACCGCGCGCACCCCGGGATATGGAGAGTTCCGATGAACTGTTCCTCACCGGCCTGCACCTGGAGCAATACCGGCACGCCACAAGCTGCCCGACGGCCTATTGGACAGAGGCCCTGCGGCGCGACCCGGGAGATTATCGCTGCAACAACGCGATGGGCTTGTGGCACCTGCGCCGCGGCGGATTCAGCGAGGCGCGGGAGTTTTTTCGCCGGGCGATCGAGCGCCAAACCCGGCTCAACGCGAATCCTCACGACGGCGAGCCACATTACAATCATGGGTTGTGCCTGCGGCACATGGGTCAGGCCGACGCGGCCTACGAGGCGTTTTACAAGGCAACCTGGAATCAGGCATGGGCCGCCGCCAGTTACCACGCGCTGGCCGAGATGGATTGCACCAGGGGCGATTGGCCGGAGGCGCTGGCACACCTTGACCGATCCCTGCGCCTCAACGCCGACAACCTGCGCGCCCGCAATCTCAAGGTGCTTGCCCTGCGCGAGGCGGGACGCCGGACCGAGGCGGACGCGCTCCTGACAACCACCCTGGCATTGGACAGGCTGGATTGGTGGGCCAGGTATCTTGCCGGCCAACCTTTGCTCTGCGATTTGCAAACCGCTCTGGACATGGCGCTGGATTTGCAGCGCGCCGGTTTTGCGAAGCACGCCATTACGATTCTTGACGGGGTGCTGGCACTCCGCTCCGCGCCAAACAACCGCAAGGCCAACCCCAATGGCGGGGCCCAAACACTCTCGCTGCCGGACCAGAATTTGGGCGCCTTGCCCATGGTTTACTACACTTTGGGATGGCTGCACCACCAGTGTGGTCAAGCAGCCGCAGCCAAGGCAAACCTCAAACGCGCGGCGGCCGCCCCCCCCGATTACTGCTTCCCGGCCCGCGTTGAGGAAATCCGGATTTTGGAAACGGCCTCGCGGCTGAATCCGCGGGATGCGCGCGCGCCCTATTACCTGGGCAATTTGTTTTATGACAAGCGCCGGCACCGCGCGGCGATCAAGCTTTGGGAGCGATCGGCGAAAATGGACGCAAGCTTCTCCATCGTGTGGCGGAATCTGGGCATTGCGTATTACAACGTCTTGGAACAGCCCAGCAAAGCCAGAGGGGCTTACCAGCGGGCGTGCCACGCGGCGCCACACGACGCGCGGTTGCTCCATGAGCGCGACCAGTTGCTTAAGCGTTTGAAAGAGCCTCCCGCCAAACGCCTGGCGCTGCTGCTGCAGCAGCCGGAGGTCGCCCGCAAGCGGGATGACCTTTGTGTGGAACTGGGGTCCCTTTACCTCGCTGCCGGCCGGCCTGAAGCCGCGCTCGAATTGGCAACCACTCGCAACTTCCAACCCTGGGAAGGCGGGGAGGGGGGTCCGCTTGGGTTGTATGCCCGCGCGCACCTCGCCCTCGGGCAGCGCGCCCTGGCGGCCAACGACCCGGCAATGGCCAGGAACCATTTCGAGCAGGCCATGCAAGTGCCCGAAAACCTGGGAGAGACGCGCCACCTGCTGGCCAATCCCAGCGAGACGCTCTACTGGCTCGGTTGTGCCTGCAAGGCGCTCGGCGAGAATGCCGCCGCGCGCAGTCATTGGCGCGCGGCCGCGACATTCACAGGTGATTTCCAGGAGATGAGTGTGCGCACCTACTCCGAGTTGACCTTCTTCTCGGCGATGTCCCGGATTCGCCTGGGGCAGAAAGCGGCGGGAGAAAAGCTTTTTCGCGGCTTGCTCGAACACGCGGTGGCGATGGAGAAAACAGAGGCCAAGGTTGATTATTACGCCACCTCGCTGCCCACCCTGCTGCTGTTCAACGACGACCTGCAGTTTCGTCAGCACGTGTCGAGTTGCTTTCTCCAAGCCCAGGCTCATCTGGGACTCGGCGACTTGGCGCGGGCAAAGACCTTGCTGCGCCGCGTCCGGCATTGGGAGCCTCATCATTTCATGGCGGCGGCACACCTGGCGGAGCTCTGAAAGAGCTGCCGCCGGCTGTTCTTGGCAGCCGTTGAGCGTCGAGGGAGTCAGACCAGAATGGCCCTTAGTTAAGGCCTAAGCATTTTTTGCTCAGGCGTTTACGACGGGGATCCAGGGCGTGTGGTGCGGTAAGTTGCTGCAATTGCATAAGCATATCCCAGACTTCCCGCTGGTTGCTGATGGCCTGTTTGAGCCAATGAAACTGTTCGGCACTTAGCGCGACGGTGACGGTCTTGGGACCGGCAGCCTGGCCGCCGCGCGCCGCTATGGCGAGGCACTCCTGCAAACACGTTCCCAACGCCGGAGACAGTATTTAATGGAGGAAATGTTCGCTGTTTTAGCGGCCGACCTGGTGCCGGATCGCCCGGGCCGTCGCGAGCCGAGAGCCGTGAAGCCTCGACCTAAACCTTACCCACTGTTAACGTGCCATCGCCACAGGTTCAGGGAAATCGAGCACCGTGCTAAACACTATCGGAAGAAAAAACCCAGCCGGAGATACCGCGAAATCCGCGGGCTTGATTAAGGGCCATTCCGGTCTGACCCCTCAATGCCCGGAGGGCTGTTTCAAAGCTCAACTTCCCAATGCCCTGAAGAAATCCTGGAAAGATTCTCCGGTCCCGGGAGAACGAAGCCAGAAACCGCGTTCAACCAGCAATTTGACCGACATCATGCACTCAGCATCCGTCCGCCAGCCCCGATCCAGTGCATCCTTCAAAAGCCCAACCGTCCCCGTAACCGTCAACCCAAGTGCCGATGCTTCGCGTCTGGCCGTCCGTTCGTCGATGGCTAACTTGCAGTCCCTGCCCAAGTCCAGCCCCAGAAGGATCATGCCCAGCCGATAGCATCTCTGCAGCTGCTTCAGCAAATCCTGCAGTTCACCTCGGTGCCCGAAGTTAAACAGCGCTGACGCATCGATAATAAGCGGCTGCATCAATCTCCGTTTTCGGGTTCCATTTCGAACTCGGCATGGTCCAACTTGCCGAAGTATTCCTCCAGTTTCAGGCGGGAGGTAAAGAACCACTCCGCCAGTTTGCCAGAGGAAACCGCCTCGGAGGTATATAGCCGCAGCCCTAAGCCCAGGAATTCCGGATCCACTTGCTCAGCAATATCCGCCACGCGGAAAGGCGGAATATCCTGGCTTGGTTCGATGTTCCGCAGAAACCGGTTCTTATCCGGCCAGGACAGAATCTTGCGCTCTGCCAGGCGATAAAACATCGCATCGGGTGACACGTTGAAAACGTTGGCGGCCACGGGGAGAAACGACGGCCGTTTCAATTGGCCTTGGCAATCGCGCTCCAGTTGATCCAAATCCTTGGTCGGCATCAGCAATTCGGCAGCAAACTGGTTGGCCTGCTTCTCCAACGGATCGCGGTTTGATGCGATTTCGCTGACCACGACAGATTCGCCGTTACCAAGGTGAAACAACACATGCGCCAGCTCGTGAGTGAGCGTGAAAAGCCGGCGTGCAATCGGATGCCGTCGATTCACGATGATTACCGATAGAGTGCCGCGGTAGGACAGGCCGGAGATCTCTGAAGGCATGTCCCACTCGAAGACGTGGATGTTCTGTTCTACCAGCGCCTGTTTGAGCTCTGGCAACGTCACCCGGCGGTTCAGACGGAAATAATCCCGCACCTGGGCGGCAATGTCCGGAAGCGCGCCCGACACAAACTGCAGCTTCAACCCGAACGGCTTTGGTAATTGCCCAGCTAACTTGTAGGCGGAGTGAAGTGCGTGAACCTGCTGCGCCGCATCACGCATCACGGTGTCGCAGGCGACTTTCCGTGGCGACGGCAGGGTAGCCCTACCGCGGAATTTGAAATGAGGCAGGGTCTCTGCATTCAGCAGGTAGTCCAACGATACACCGGCAGCCCCAGCCACCTCCAGCAACTGCTCCGGCGATGGCAGGCGTTCACCGCTTTCCCACAACGAGATCAGAGAAGGAGAAACCCCCAAGTGGCGAGCCAGAGCAGTCTGGCTCAGCTTCGCCAATTGGCGCACTTCCCCCAAACGCTTAGATAAATTCTGGAGTTCCATACGATTTGTAATAGAATTTATCATATACGTTTTACAAATCAAGACTTTATTGACAGCTTGAGGTGTCGGGCAGTTGAGGGGTCATTGAGGGGTCACCCATATATTTCGGTGATTTGCAGGCGGGGCCGGGCTGATCCTGCCGGTAGAGACAAAGTCAATGGAGCCAACAGGGAACGGCCCACCCATTCTGTCGGTTCCTCTGATACGGATTCCCGCAAAAGCTGCCAAAAGATAGAGTGTCAATTGTCGGCCCGACCTTCCAAGCAACGTTGTGATGGCGCGCAGGAACTCACGGCTCACACGGTCTGCGTCACAAGTCAGTTGTCGATTGTGGAGCTTTCTCCGGTCTGACCCATCCATTTGCGCCGCCGCTAATGGCACCGGGAAGCGCAGTAAGACCATCGCCGCCATTCTACGGGAGCCGCTTCCAGCCGAGGAGCTCGGCGTGACCGATGCCGCCACCCAGTTTCTCATCAAGGGGCCGACCTTCACGTATGCCGTGGACAAAGCCAACGGGACCATTAGCAGCTTTCGCGTCATGGGCGGCGGGCAGGAGGTCATCACCTCCAGCGGGTCGGCCGATATTCAGCTCGACCAGTATCGTTTGGCTTCAGCCCTCAATACCTGCAAGGTGACCCTGGTGAGTCAGGGAAAAGACAAGGTGGTTATCGCGGCCAGCGGCATCTTGCGCGATCCGGAAAACCAGGGGAAGATAGGCGGACAATCGGGCAATTTCATGGCCAGCCGTGCTCACCAAAGTGGGTCACGGGAAACCACTGGATCAACTTGTAGTCTCGCAGGTCGTTCGCCTCTGATAGATGTGGCAGGGGATCTCGAACCTTTTCAATTGCGCAATCCCAGACCACTGTGTGACATCTTCTTGACTTAGGGTATGCGCAGGCCGTCAGCAAAGCATCATGGTCCTTCAGGTGCCACTGCAACTCGATGGCACTCTCGCTACTCGGATCAATGCACACCCCTTTGCCCCAATTGCAGGCAAAGCCAAGCAGTAAGCCCTTCTGTATGAGCAGAGCGGCTACTTGCTGTAAGCTCGTGCCATGCAATGGGCTCCGGGATTGCGTTTGGTCCAATTTCATCCTCCGCTCAATGGTCTCCTGCAGGGTCTCACCACAAAGCATAGCAACACACGCGGCAACACATTCGCCTCCTTGTTCAAGCTGTTTGATCGTTTTCACTCCGGTCCTTCAGGCTTGCTCGACATTTGGCCCTACGTTCGCCTGGCGTGCAGACACGCGTTGATGGTGTCCTGCACTTCGTCTACCGATGGCCACTCCATTAAGTCCCAACGGTTGGTGGCTCTGAAGGTTTCATATCCGGGCCTTTGAATGTAAGCTTGGCCCGCCAAATCATAGGTAAACCACACCTTCGGATTCGTAGGGCCGAATACTGCGACAAGCGGTCTACCGAGCGCGCCGGCGACGTGCATCGGGCCACAATCGTTCGCAACGACAAGCGCAGACTGCTGCAGGCATCTTGCCATGCCCAGCGTATCTGCCGACCGAATCACCGAGGTGCTCTTGGGCCATGCCAACGCCGCCACGTGCTGCTCGCACGGCCCAGCCAAAACGGACGTCCGCCTTCCTTGTTTGGACAAACGGTGGGCCAGTTCCACATAGAAGCCATCAGGCCACCTCTTTTCGTCAAGGGAACCTCCTGGCACCAGCGTGATACTACTGCAAACCTCTCGGACGCTTGCACCCCATGGAACATCGTTTCTGAGAGTCAGCCGCGGGTTCAAGGAATCGCTCGGATCCAACTTCTCCACTGGCACATCGAGAGCAGCCGCGGCGACCTGCAGTTCCAGCACGTAAGCTCTCCGAGCGGGGCCTGTCTTTGGTTCAAAGCAAATCCCAGCTGAAGCGGCTCCATCCGTCACGACGTATACCTCGCCCTCCATGGCGCGTGGGTCTTCAAAGGCCGAGTGTGTGAAGATGCGCCGGAATCCCACCGACGAGAGCTCAGCTCGCCAATGCGTTAGCGCCACACAGTCGATCAGGTAGTCGAACATTCTCCCTGCAAGCTCATTGGCTGCATCTTCGGTTGCCCACCAATCCTTGACGCGCGCTCCACATGTTTTGAACAAAGGCAGATAGTCCCGCCGACAACACGCCTCGATGCTCACCGTCTGGCGCGCTTGGCTTATTGCCTCCAGGGCAACCAACGCCTGTATGGAGTCCCCTAAGCCACCAGGAAACGCGAAAAGCCAGGATTCCTTCTCCATAGATTCAATCATCACTCAGGCACTGATTTGCCGCGTAACCCATCGGTAAGTTGCCCTTCCAACATTAGCCTCGTCAGCAGAATTCATGGGTAGATTCCGGTTCGGGGAGCTTTCCTAACGTGTGATACAGGGCAATTTCCATAGCCTTGAAGGTGCGGAAGCCGTAAGCACGTCTGGTCACCACTCGAATTTTGTTGTTCAGCCCCTC
>JBBQYD010000233.1:0-8194 GCA_038209025.1 Verrucomicrobiota bacterium
GGTCCGTGGGTGACCTGTGGCTGACCCGAACGGCTGGGTTGAAATTGCTTGGTGCGCTTTCCGGGGAGCCCTATAGTCTAAATTAATCATGGTTCATGTTGGGATAGGTTATGATGTGCACGCACTGGTGGCCGGCCGGAAGCTGGTCCTCGGGGGCGTGGAGATTCCGCACCCCAAAGGCCTGGACGGGCATTCGGATGCGGACGCGCTGATGCATGCGATCTGCGATGCCATCCTCGGAGCCATGGGGGAGCCGGACATTGGCCATTTCTTTCCGAACACGGACGAGCGCTGGCGGAATGCTCCCAGCCGCGTCTTTCTGGAGGAGGCCGCCCGGCAGGTGAAATCCCGGGGCGGCCGGTTGGTGAACGTGGATGCCACCATGATCGCCCAGGCCCCCAAGGTCTATCCGCACGTGGGCCAGATGAAAACAAACATTGCCTCGGCCCTGGGCGTTGAACCCCGGCAGATTGGCATTAAAGCCACCACCAACGAGCACTTGGGTTTCATCGGCCGTGAGGAAGGAATCGCGGCGATGGCGGTGGCCAGCCTGGATTTACCCTGAATATGTCCGCCAAAGCCGAAATTAGCTGGAAACGAGAGACTAAGGAGGGTCTCAAGGTGCAGGTATATGCCCAGCGCGTGGGCCGTGAATGGAAATTCTACGTGCGCGAGAAACGCTTCGACCAGTGGCAACTGCAAGGACAGCCACAGTTGGTGGATTGGCTGGAGTTGCTCGATGGCGTCCGCCGCCGCATCGGGCGCGGATTCCTGCGCCCGCAAGAAGAGGTGCATGTTAAGAAAATGATCTTGGACCGCTTCCCCGGAACGGAGTTGGGTTAAGTATTGCCGAGTAAGTTTCTAAAGATGAAAAAAGCGCCTGTGGTCTTGGTTTCTTCGGGTTCTGACGCCCGGGGCAATGAGTTCGGGGATATGTCCATCAGCCTGTCCGAGAGGTATTTTAACGCGTTGCTGCACGCCGGAGCGCTGCCTCTTGTCCTGCCGCCGACGGAAGACAAAACGGTCCTGGCGGAGTTGGTGCGCCGGGCCGACGGAGTGATGCTGAGCGGCGGCGATGATGTGCTGCCTGGAATTTACACGGATGATCCGCCCGCGTCGTTGGTGAGCAAGGTGGGCCCCTGCCCGGACGGCGGGCGGCGGGATCTGCGGGAACTGCTGCTGGTGCAGGAGGTATTCCGGCAACGCAAACCGCTGCTGGCGATCTGCCGCGGGCACCAGGTGCTGAACGTGGCCCTGGGGGGCACCTTGTTCCTGGACATTCCCAGCCAAGTACGAACCACAACGAACCATCGGCAAATGGACCGGCGCTGTGAAGTGGTGCATGAAGTGGCGTTGACACCCGGGAGTTTACTGGCCAAGATAACAGGCAAGCAGAAGCTAGGCGTGAACAGCACGCACCATCAGGCAGTGGCACAGGTTGCCCCCTGCCTGGAAGTGACAGGCGTCAGCAATGACGGGGTGGTCGAAACGCTGGAGTTGAAACCCGGGGATGATTGGCTCCCATTTCTTCTCGGCATTCAATTCCACCCGGAACGGCTGGCTGATCGCTACCCGGAACACCGGGCGATCTTCCAGTCCTTCACCCGCGCCTGCGCAAGCTGCCACAAACTCAAGTATGAAGGGCAAAGTTCTAATAGTCGATAATGACGCCAGCTGGCGAGCTGTGCTCAAAGCGCATCTGGAGATGCAGTACAACACGGCGGAAGCCGATAGCAGCGCCGCGCTACAGCGGGCCTTTGCCCAGGAACAACCGGAGGTCGTCCTGCTGGACGTGGATCTCGGCGAAACCAACGGCCTCGATGAACTGCCCGCCATCAAAAAGAACTGGCCGGACACCGAAGTCATTGTGCTGACCGGCGCGTTCAGCGACGCGGACGTGGTTTCGGTGGCGGTGGAGGCCACCAAGCGGGGCGCGATCAATTTCTTTCGCAAAGGGGCTTCCTTTGACCGGGAAAAACTGGTGGCCGATATCGACAATGCGTTGGAACGTCGGCGGCACAACGAGGAGGCGGTGGCGTTGCGGCGCGCCCTGGAAACCATGAGCGGGACCCCCTCCCCGATTTTCCAAAGCAAGGAAATGCGTGATGTGGTGCGCACCATCGAACGCATCGCCCCCAGCGACGTCACCGTTCTAATCACCGGCGAAAGCGGCACTGGCAAAGAAGTGATAGCCGACCTGGTGCATGCCTTCAGCCCGCGGAGCAAAAACAGGATCATCAAAATCAATTGCGCCGCGTTGCCGCGCGAACTGATCGAGAGCGAGCTTTTTGGTTCGGTTAAAGGGGCGTTTACCGGGGCCCACAGTGATCGTGAGGGCTTGTTCCGCCAGGCCGAGGGCGGCACGCTCTTCCTGGATGAAATCTCGGAAATGCCGGTGGACACGCAAAGCAAGCTGCTGCGCGTGTTGCAGGACCAGGAGGTCCGTCCGGTCGGCGGTAAAACCTCTTACAAGACCAACTGCCGCATTCTGGCGGCCACGAACCGGCGGCCCGAGGAAGCCATCAAAGATGGCAAGTTGCGCGAAGACCTCTACTACCGGATCAGCGCCATCTCGGTGCATCTGCCGCCCTTGCGTGAGCGCCGGGAGGACATCATGCCGCTGGCCTCAGCGTTCCTGAAGCGGTTCGCCTCCCAGGCAAACCGCGTGCTGCGAGGCTTCAGCACCGCCGCCGTGGAACGAATAACGAACTTCGATTGGCCGGGCAACGTGCGCCAGTTGCAGAATGAGGTTCAGCGCGCCGTGCTGTTGTGCGAAGGCGACGCCGTGGAGGCCCAGGACCTTTCCATTGCCAAATCGCGCGGCGTCGAGGAGGACACCCAGGATACCAATTTCACCCTGCTGGAGGGCGTGGAGCGCAATGCGATCGTCCAGATGCTCAAGGAAACCGGCGGCAACAAACTGGAGACGGCGAAGCGCCTGGGTATCGGACGCCAGACCCTTTACAACAAGATTAAGGCTTACGGAATCGAGGTCTGAAGTGAAAAGTGACCTATAGTTTTGCCGTTTTGCGCAATCTATGGGTCACAGACCGATGGCATGACTTTGGGTAACACCAAAGACGGGTGATCGCTTCCTCGATCATCGCCTTCTCCGGTAACAAGCCAACCGAGCCAAACGACGCTAAACCGGTGCCAACATGGCCATTTTATGGGTCATCCATCACAGTTATGGTATGATTCCAAAAAGTAAGATAAAATAATCCAATGGAAAAAGTCTTGAAAGTCCTAGCTTCTGGGGTAGTCGCCACCCTGGTTATGGGGGCGACAGCCGCGCAAGCACAGTTCAACTGGACAACCAACAACGGAAGCATCCAGATCACCGGCTACACCGGTCTCGAAAACGAGGTGCTAATCCCGGACACAATTACCGGCTTGCCAATCACCAGCATCGGAAACCATGCCTTCTACCAAAAAAGTCTCACCCGCATCACGTTTCCAAATACCCTCACGAACCTGGGGACCTCGGCTTTCCAGTACTGCGGGAGCTTAACAAATATCAATCTCCCTGATGCCCTGGAAACTATCGGAAACTACGCCTTCGACCACTGCCACGGATTGACCAACGTACAACTGGGGAGCAGCCTAAATGAGATTGGAAACTATGCCTTCAGCAGTTGCTCCAAACTGACCAGCATCACCTTCCCAAACAGCCTCCAACGCATTGGAGACAACGCCTTTGAGTCGTGCGGGGAACTTGCCACTTTGGTTATTCCAGACAGCGTAACTCACATCGGAGATTACGCCTTTCTTTACGGCTACAAAATCAGCAGCGTCACGATTGGCAATGGGATCACAAACCTCGGAAATGCGACCTTCTACAACTGCACGGCTCTAACCGATGCGACGCTCGGCAACCGCGTCACGGGCCTCAAAGCCCGAGGCCCCTTCACGGGGTGCGCCAAGCTGAACTGGGTCACCGTCAGCGGTGACAATCCCAATTACTACAGCGTTGCAGGAATCGTGTTCAACAAGGATCAAACCGAGTTGGTAATGTGCCCGCAAAACCGCGGCGGCCATTACACGGTCCCCGAGGGCGTTACGCGTATTGGAGAATCGGCATTCGATCTCTGCATCAACCTCACCAGCGTGACCCTCCCAAACACGGTTAAGAGTATTGAAAAATGGGGGTTCGATCGATGCAATAACCTGACCAACGCTACGCTAGGAAGTGGAATCACAAATATCGGGGGCGCTGCGTTTGGCAGTTGCCCCCTGAGCACCGTGGTAATCCCCAACAGCGTCACCACCATCGGGGACTACGCCTTCGACATGAACGGGGCCCTCACCAACCTGACCCTCGGCAACAACGTGACCAGTCTCGGCTACCGGGCCTTTTACCACTGCCCGAAGCTTACCAGTTGCCTGCTCCCTGAGAGCGTCACGACCTTGGGAGAAGACGTCTTTGGAGCCAGCGGCTTAATCAGCCTGGCCATCCCCAGCAGTGTCACCCAGATCCCGCCCGGAATGGTGCGAGACTGTGCCAACCTAATCAGCGTCACCCTGCCCAATACGGCCACCAACCTGGGCGCCGGCGCTTTCGCAAATTGCGCGCGGCTCGCCAGTGTCAACTTGTCAGCCGCACTGACAACCATTGGCGTGGAAGCCTTTGAATACTGCGCCGGGCTAACTGAGTTGGCGATCCCGACCAGCGTCACCCGCATCGGCGATGGCGCATTCCAAAGCTCAGGACTGCACAGCTTGGTGCTCCCTAACGGGATAACAAACATTGGCCACTCGACTTTCGCGAACTGTACCAACCTCACCAAAATAACAATCGGCACCGGGGTAACAGCGATTTGGGACTACGCATTTTACCGTTGCGAACGCCTGGCGGACCTTACCATCCCCGCGAGCGTAACCCACATCGATAGCTACGCGTTCGCCAGTTGCACAAACCTCAACAATATTTACTTCCAAGGCAACGCACCGCTACTGGGGAGCTACGCCTTCAAGGAGGCCACCAACACAGTGGCGTATTACCTGCCCGGAACAACCGGCTGGACGAGCGTCACCCAGCTTGCACCCGTGCTCTGGAACCCGCAGATCCAGCGGGATGCGGGCTTTGGAGTCGGTCCCGCCGGGTTCGGTTTCAACGTTACCGGGGCGACCGGGATTCGCCTGGTCATGGAAGCCTGTACGGAAGTAACTAGTTCAAGCTGGATACCGGTTCAAACCAACGTAATCACGGCTGGAGTAGCGTACTTTGCGGACCTCCAGTGGACAAATGCCTCCAAACAGTTCTACCGGTTACGATCACCGTAGGCCAAAAACTCAAACCAGCGCAGTCGTATCTGACCTCAAACGAGGCTAAAACGGCACCCACGTGGCCAAATGATGGGTAACCGACGGCAAAGTTATGGGTTAAGTCCCATGAAGGGCACGGCGACGGAGCGCGAGCGGGGTGTTAGCGAGGCCGAAGGTAACTGCGAATACCTTCAGCGAAAGACTGGTCCGGCAATTGGAAAAGCGCTTTTGCCGGCTGGGGATCGCCGATGTTTTCCTCCTGCAACATGATTAACTGATCCCGATTGAGCGGCGGCGGCCTTCTCAAAAGGCGTCCAAAAACCAATTCCAGGAGGGCAGCCTGGGCTCTGGCCAGCGGCAACGGAATTCGAAGACACCAGCGCCGGCGTCCAGAAGCTGATAGAATGGCCTCCAGGATTTCACGGAAGACCAGGCGCTCGGAGCCGCACAGATCAAAGGTTTTCCCCAGCGACCGGGGCTCAGCCAGGGAACCAACGAAAGCCTTGGCCACCGCTTCCACGGCAATGGGCGCAAGCCGCGCCTTTCCTTCCCCCATGATCGGCAGCACCGGTGACCATCTGGCCAGCGTGGCAAAGAAATTCACAAACTGGTCCTCACGGCCGTAGATCAGCGAAGGACGAAAGATGGTGTAATCGAGCCCGCTGGCGCGCACAATCTCCTCCGCCGCCCATTTGGATTGGTGATATCGGGAGACCGCCTGGGGCCGGGTGCCCAGCGCGCTCATGTGAACGAAGCGGCGAACCCCGGCTTCGGCCGCCGCCTGCGACATGTTCCGGCTGCCCTCCACATGGACCCGCGCAAAGGTGGCGTCCCCGGCTTCGCTGATGATTCCGACCAGGTGAATGATGGCATCCATGCCGCGCGCCGCCGCCGGCAGACTGTCTCGGTTGAGCACGTCCCCGCCAACCTTCTCACCCTTCAGTTCGCCCCCGGGCCCGCCCTGCCCCGTCCGGCGGGGGGCACGCACCAGCAAGCGCGCGGTATGACCCTGGACCGCAAGCTCCCGCAGGACGGCGCGGCCCACAAACCCGGTTCCACCTGTGACCAGCACTTTCATGCGCCACCCCTCCCGCTCAAGCCGGGAGCTGGGCCAGTTCTTCGCGAACCAGCCGGACCAGGGGCGCGATGGTTTTACGGCTGAATTCGAACTCGCACCCGGCGGCGGCAAAGAGTTCCGGCAACGGACGCGAGCCGCCGAGGCGCAACGCATGTTTGTAAGCCGCCAGCGCCGCCGCCGGGTCCTGCTTGGAGCGCGCCCAGACCTGCAAGGCACCGAGCTGCGCAATCCCATATTCAATGTAATAGAACGGATAAAGAAAGATGTGCAGTTGCCGGTGCCAAAGGAAGGCGCGGGCCTCTTCATGGCCGGACCAGTCGAGGTCTCCACCGAAGGCTTCCATGAGCCGCGTCCACGCCTGGGCTCGATCCGCGCGCGCATGATCCGGATGGGTATAAATCCAATGCTGAAAGGCATCGACCGTGGCAATCCAGGCAAGGACGGTGAGCACCGATTCCAGGTGGTTGCGGCGGGCGCGGCCCGCCTCCTCCCGTGCATAAAAAGGCTCCAGCCATTCATTGCCGAGCAATTCCATGCTCATGGAGGCAACCTCACAGAATTCAATGGGCGGGTTGCGATAGGCCAGCAGTTCTTCCTTTTGGACCGCCAGGGCGTGGAAGGCATGCCCTGCCTCGTGGAGGATGGTTTCAACATCGCGCTGAATACCGATCGCGTTCATAAAGATGAAGGGCAGCCGGGACTCAGGCAAGGTGGACTGGTAGCCGCCGGGCGCTTTGCCTTTGCGGTTGGCCAGGTCAAGCAGGTGCAGGTCCTGCATTTGGCGAAAACCCGCCGCCAACTCGGGATCCAGGCGGTCGAATATCCTCTGCGAACGGCGTACCATCTGGTCCTCCTGCTCAAAAGGTTTGAGGGGTAGCCGGCTCAAAGGGTCCACTGCGGTGTCCCAGGGGCGAAGGCTCGCAAGACGGAGCTGCTCACGCCGCTGTTTTTGCAGGTCGCGCACCACCGGCAGGACCTCCTCCTTCACCGCCTCATGAAAGCGTTCGCAATCCTGCGCGGTGTAATCGAAGCGCCCCAGCTTGCGGAACATGTAATCCCGGTAATTGGAGAAACCCGCGTTTTGGGCGATCTGCCGCCTCAGGTTCTGGAGTTGGTCGAACAGGTCTTCAAACTGGTCCCGCTCCCGCAACCGACGACTGGCCGTCAACTCCCAGCTCTCCTGCCGCAGGGCTTGTTCGGGCTCCTCCTGAAATTTTCCCATCTGCACCAGGGTCCGCTCCTCTCCCCTGAAGGTTACAGTCAACGAACCCATGAGCTTCTGATATTGCTGTCCCAACAGTGACTCCCGGGTTTCCAGCGCCACATTTTCGGGTCGGAACAATTCCACCTGATTGGCAAGGTCGCGCTTCAGCACGTGGTAGCGGGGCTCCGGAAGTTGCTCCCGCGCCGGATGCGAGACGAACAGCCGGGCCAGCTTGAATTGGCGCGGCTTCATCTCCGGCTCGAGAGTTTCAACGAAATGCAGGTAGGCTTTCTCGGCTTCCGGATCCTCGGTGTGGCAGGTCATGGCAATGTAGCGGCGGGCGGATTCCTCCTCCAGCACAGCCCCCAGCTCGCCCCAATCCAGCAGCCATTGTTCAAGATCGGCAGGGTTTTGAACACGTGCCATACGGGCCTCCAACTCTTCGAATAGCGGAGCGATGTTTGCCCACGCCCCAAAGTCCAGTTCGCCGGGCACGAACCGGCGAGGTTGGTAGGGTGGCAAAACACCAAAAGGCAGCATATTCATGGTTCCAAATTAGCCCAACCATCGATGCGAGTAAAATCCCGCATGAACTGGGTTGGGTTCCCGCCCATACTTTTGAACAGGGCATTCGGAAGACGGTGCGG
>JBBQYD010000234.1:0-8192 GCA_038209025.1 Verrucomicrobiota bacterium
CCGATCAACGCCAGCAATCACGGCATCTGGCCCAGCGGCGGGTCCTGGCTCTGCCAGCACCTATGGGAGCACTACCTGTTTACCGGTGACCAGAAATTCCTGGCGAAGCGGGCCTACCCTTTGATGCAGGAAGCCGCGCTGTTTTTCGTGGATTACCTGGTGCGCGACCCGATCACCGGCAAGCTGATCAGCGGCCCTTCCAACTCTCCCGAACAGGGCGGCCTCGTCATGGGTCCCGCCATGGATCACCAGATCACTCGCGCATTATTTGCCAACACGGCGGAAGCCGCGCGGATCCTTGGCAAAGACCGGGAGTTGGCGGACAAATTGGACGCCTTGCGCGGGGAGATCATGCCGGATCAAATCGGCAAATACGGCCAACTCCAGGAATGGACCGAGGATAAAGACGACCCTAAGAACACTCACCGGCATGTGTCGCATCTCTGGGCGGTGTATCCCGGCTGGGAAATCACCCCGCGCGAACCCGGCCGGTTTGCCGCCGCCCGGCAATCGCTGCTCTACCGGGGCGATGCGGCCACGGGCTGGAGCATGGGCTGGAAAGTAAACCTCTGGGCCAGGTTCCTGGAGGGTGATCATGCCTGCGCCATTCTGAAAAATCTCATCAAACCCGTCCACGACAAGGGCTCCATGGGCGGCGGCGGCATGTACCCGAACCTGTTCGACGCCCATCCGCCATTCCAAATCGACGGGAATTTCGGCGCGACCGCCGGCGTGGCGGAAATGCTGCTGCAAAGCCATGCGGGAGAAATCGTGCTGTTGCCGGCCCTGCCCAAAGACTGGGCCGAGGGATCCGTGCGTGGCCTGCGCGCCCGCGGCGGGTTTGAGGTCGATATGGCCTGGCGCCAGGGCCGGCTTGCTTCCGCCACCGTCCGTTCGCTGCTGGGGAACCCGCTGGTGCTGCGCCACGGAACCGAAACGCGCCGCCCCGCGTTGAAAAAGAACGGCGTTTACCTCTGGCAATGACCGCCCGGGAACCCAAAGAAAACGGCGGCCTCACGGCCGCCGTTTTCAGTTGTAAGATTGACGAGGAAGCGGCTTAGATGCCCTTCTCGATCATGAACTTGAGGAGGTCGGCCACGCGGCAGCTATAGCCCCACTCATTGTCATACCAGCTAATCAGCTTGAAGAAACGGCTGTTCAATTCAATGCCCGAGCCGGCGTCGAAGATCGACGAGGACTTGCAGTGAATGAAATCGGAGCTGACAACTTCGTCCGAGGTGCATTCGAGGATGCCCTTGAGGTAGGTCTCGCTGGCCTTCTTCATGGCTGCGGCGATTTCCTTGTAGCTGGTTTCCTTGACCGTGCGAACCGTGAGATCCACAACCGAGACGGTCGGGGTGGGCACGCGGAACGCCATGCCGGTCAGTTTGCCCTTCACTTCGGGGATGGCCAGGCCGACGGCTTTGGCCGCGCCCGTGGTGGAAGGAATAATGTTGATGGCCGCGCTGCGCCCGCCCTTCCAATCCTTCTTGCTCGGACCGTCCACCGTCTTTTGGGTGGCGGTGTAGGAATGGATGGTGGACATCAAACCTTCCTCGATGCCGAAACCTTCGGTGAGCAGCACATGCACGACCGGGGCCAGGCAGTTGGTGGTGCAGGAAGCGTTGGAAACGACATTGTGCTTGGCGGCGTCGTACTTCTGATTGTTCACGCCCATCACGATGGTGATGTCTTCGTTCTTCGCCGGGGCGGAGATGATCACCTTCTTGGCGCCAGCCGTGATGTGACCGTAGCAGGACTTGGGATTATCCTTGGCGGCGTCGGTAAACAGGCCGGTGGATTCGATCACCAGGCTCACGCCGAGCTGCTTCCAGGGGAGTTCAGCCGGGGTGCGCGCGCTGACCACCAGGATTTCCTTGCCGTTGACCACCAGCACATCGTCTTCCGCCTTGTCCGCGCTGGATTTCTTGGAGCTGACTTCGCCCTGGAAACGTCCCTGCGTGGAATCGTACTTCAGGAGGTAAGCCAGGTTGTCCGCGGGAACGATATCGCCCACCGCCACAACTTCAACGTCCTTGCCGATCATGCCCTGTTCGGCGATCGCCCGGAAAACCAGGCGGCCAATGCGTCCGAACCCGTTAATTGCAATTTTCAGTGCCATAGTTCAATTTCAATTCTTAATGGTCCAAGTTTGAACCAGCATAATACCTTTGCCGCCCGCGCGGTCAACGCCGAAGTTAAGTCATCCGCGTTTTGCGCGGGACTTGCATTTAGACCACTGGTTGGCATACAAGGGAACGATGATTGATCCAGTCAACCGCCGTTCCTTCCTGCGGAAAACGGCCTCCGTTGGTTTTTGTGCCAGCTTGCCCGGTTTGTTTTCCCTGGCCGCGGAGGCCGCCGAGACTGCCGGGGAACCAGCCCGTAGGAGCCTTGCCCCGCATGCTGGGAACACCCCAGGGTCCCCACTCTTTGTGATTTCGCAACCCACCTCGACCGACGTCAACCCCCGGGCTGGCGCCTGGAGCTACATCGAGGAGGTCCTGCAACGTGGCGGATTGTTCTTCTCCGTCCTGCGCCCGGACCAACTGCCAACGATCCAGGCGAACCCCAAAGCGATTGTGCTGCTGGCCGGGCAGTTGTCCCTGGACACCGCCCAGCGCGAGTTGCTGACCCACTGGGTCACGCAAGGCGGCCTGCTGATGGGCCTCGGGGGAACCTCGGGGCTGGACGAGCTCTTTGGCGCAAGTGGCGGCAGCCCGGCGGCGGAAGGCTGGCTCAAGGTGACCGCCGCGGATCATCCGGTCACCCGCGGCCTGCGCAGTTCTTTGCATGTGTTTGGCGGTTGGGCAATCAAGAATGGCGCGGCCCTTTCGCTGGCCGGCCTGGCCGCCGCGAACGGCACCCTGCGGGGCAGCGCCATCCTGGAGCATCAGCCGGGCAAAGGCCGGACGCTGCTCTTCGCGCCGGACCTGCTGTTCTCGATCGTCCATATCCAGCAGGGTCTCCCGGTGCTGCAGGACGGCAAACCCGCACCGGATGCCACCGCCGAGGTGAACGAGGGCACCCTGAAAGCCGAGGATGGACTGGTGCTCGATTGGCAGCGCGACCGCACCCCCGTGGCCCCGGACCAGGGCCCGATCTTTTTGGAGCCGATTACGGATGAATTGCGCGAACTGATTTTGCGCGGGGTGTTTTACCTGGCCACCCGGCAGGGCATCCCGCTGCCCGTGCTCTGGTACTGGCCGCGCGCCCTCAAAGCGGTGGCCCACATGTCCCACGACACCGACGGCAATGCGCCCGCCAAAGGGGAGGCCATGCTGGCCGCGATGAAGCGCGCGCAGCTGAAATCCACCTGGTGTACTCTTTACCCCGGCGGCTATCCGCGCGATTTTTATCGCCAACTGACCGACCAGGGATTCGAAATCGCGCTGCACTATGACGCCTACACCGGCGGGGCAAAGACTTCCTGGTCCAAGGAGAATTTTCTGCTGCAGCATCGCTGGCTGCTGAACGAAGCCGGCATTCAGAAAATATTCTCCAACAAGAACCATTACACCCGGTGGGAAGGGCGGCTGGAGTTCCTGCGCTGGTGTGTGGAGGCCGGGGTGGAAGCCGATGGCACCCGCGGGCCGAGCAAGAAAGGCACGATCGGGTTTCCCCTCGGCGGTTCGCAGCCATATTACCCGCTCGATGATGAGCTCAGCTCCCCGCGCCGCCTGGAAGTGCTGGAAATCAACCTCCTGAGCCAGGACCAGGTGGTGACCTGCCCGCCGGAATACGGGCTCCAGCTCACGGACTCCGTGGCCCGTCATCATGGCGTCGCCCATTTCCTGTTTCATCCCGCGCACATCCAAAAGCCCGGGGTGGAGGACGCCCTGATCAACCTGGTGAACCATGCCCGGGGCCAGGGCATGGAGTGGTGGACCAGCCGGGAAATCAGTGGCTGGGAACGCGCCCGCCGGGCGGTCACCGCCAGCTTCGGGTCTCGCGGGGAGTTCACCCTGCGGACCGGGGCATCACTCAACGACGCCACGTTGCTCGTTCTGCGGGCAGGTCCGGAGCCGGCCCGGTTGTCCATCAACGGCCAATCCGCCGCCACTGCGAAATTCAGCGCGCTCGGTTTTGACTTCGACGCGGTGACGTTGGAACTGAAGGGCGAAACGAGATTTCAGGTGGCGTGAGTCAGGCCACTATCCAGACGATCAACAGCCCCTCATCCCCCATCCTTGACGCCATGAAACCCCATCCCGTTCGACTTCTGATCAATCTGCTCGGCCTGTTGGTGGTCGCATCGCCAGCCTTCGCCGTGACCAACTACTTCTTCAGCGGAGCCCAGCCCGCGACGCTGGTTGTCTCGAACATCAATGCCGTCACCATCCAAAGCGGCGATTACCGTTTCACCTACTCGGCGGACGGCTATTGGTCGTCAGGCGGCGGGCCGCCGACGGGGCGCTTTTTCAGTATCTTCTGGCCGAACGGCGTGCAGGCGCAAGCCATCACCACCGGTTCGTTGCTGGGCACGGGCGCAAACATTACGCTCAAGCGCGTGGACGGAAAGCCGTTCGATCTGTGGGATTTCACGGGCAAGATTCTGCTCAACACCGCCGGTGCCGGCGGAGCTTTTGAAATCATGCCCCTGCTCAACGGCAATGATGCCCTGCCCAACCCGCAACAATATGACTGCACCGGTTACGCTGGCATGAGTTTCACCCACCACGCGGGGTTGGCCGGTTACGACACCTACCAGATCCACATGTGGGGCGATTACGCGCTGACGGCCCTCGCGTTGATTGACACCAATCCGCCGGTGCCGCCCGCGCCCAGTTTCACCATCGCCGCCAGCGCCTCGCCCCCCGCCGCGGGGACGGCCGGCGGCGCGGGAACTTATCCGAGCAACTCGATTTGCGCGCTGCTGGCCTCGGCGAATCCCGGCTGGGGGTTCCAGAAATGGACCCAGAACGGCGTCTCCGTGAGCACCTCGGCGAACTACTCGTTCACGGTGCGCACCAACCGCACGCTCGTCGCGAATTTTGTTCCCGCATTCAGCGTCGCCACCAGCGTCTCGCCGAGTTACGGCGGAACGGCGTCTGGCGACGGCACGTTCAACAGCAATTCCGTGGTCATGGTCACAGCGACTCCGAACACCGGTTTCACATTTGTGAACTGGACCGAGTTTGGAACGTCCGTCAGTGCGTTGGCGAACTACAGTTTCAACCTCACGGCCGACCGCAGCCTCGTGGCGAACTTCGCGCCCGCCGGCGTCAGCGCGACGTTTGATTTCGACACCGGCGCGCCTCCGGTGGGCCCAGGCCAGGGGATGCCGGCGGCCCAAACGAAGAACGGCGTCACGGCGACCTTCAGCACGCTCGCGGGCGGGTGGTCGGTCCAGAACGACTTCTACTACTGGGTTCCCGGTGTGTTCTCCGGCAATTTTCTTTATCCGAGCACGTGGGGCAGCACCATGGCGGTGGAGTTCAGCCAGCCCGTCACCAATTTCACGATGGCCTTCTTCACCGGTGAGGTCTCAAGCGAGTACAACACCGCCGGACTCGTCCGCGTTACGGCCTACACCAATTCCGCAATGACAAATCCGGTCGCGACCGGTGCAACGCGTGGCGCATGGGTTTCCGGCGGATATCCGGAGGGCGTGCTGTCGTTCGGCTCGGCCACGCCGTTTACGAAAGTGAAAATTGAAGTGCCGTCGCAAAGTCCCGTGCCAAGCTACCTCTTCTTCGTGGACAACATGGTCGTCCAACTCGCCACGCCCCCGCCCCCGCACGCGCCGCCGCTGGCATTCGGCAGTGCCTTCTTCCAGCTGGCCGGCCAACCGCTCGCGATCAACATCGCCGATCTCATGTGGAGTGATTATGACCCCGACGGTGAACCGGTATTCTTCGTCGGCGTCAGCAACAAGACTTCCAACGGCCTCGCCCTCACAAACCAGGCCACGCAGATTCTTGTTCCCGCAAACTCCCTGGCCGACAGTTTCAGCTACACCATCGCCGACACCCACGGCGCCACCACGAACGGCACGGCGACGATTTCCATCATCACCCGCCCGACGAGCCACGTGAACGCGCCCGACTTGAGCGTGCCGGGTGGCGTGAGCGCCAGTTTCACCGGCGTGCCCTGGTATTTCTACACCGCCCAGCGCGCCACGAACACGACCTTCACTGGCCTGCTGCAAACCTGGCCCGTCCAGGCTTGGGCGGACGGTTCAATATTCATCTGGGACAATTTCGCCGACCTCACGAACCAACCGCCGCAGGCGTACTATCGGCTGTCCTATCCTTGATTGTTTTTGGCATGCTGACAGGAAGTTAATCAGCGCCCACCAAACGCCTGCCGGACGGCACGCAGGATGGCGGTTTCGGTCAGGGGCGGCACCCAGCAGTAATCGTCTTCGTAGCCATCGCGCCAGCATTGGTCGGTGGGGACATAGCCGGGCGCGCCGTCGCCGAAGCCGGCCACCATGACGAAGGCTTCGGGCCGCAGCTTCTGGGCGGCGAGTTGGTAGCCGACGAAGCATTCCGCCGGCAGGATCGTGAAGAGCGCCGCCCCCTTTCCGAGATCGAGGCAGGGCACGTCAATGCCGTGTCCCCGGTCCACGCGCTGCCGCCAGCTCAAGCCGAGCGCGGCTTCAATCCGCTGCCAGCGAAGCGCGTTGGTGTTGGCCAGCGTCGTCTGCATCGCCTCGAGGGTAAACTTGCCCGTGCTCCGGGCGGGCAAACGCAAATCCGCCACGCGAAACTCGACCTGCTCAAGCCGCTGCCGGCGCGTCGCCTGCCCGGCTTCCACCATCGCGCGATAGAGGCGGTCCGCCAGCACCGGCCGGTTCTCATGCGCGCCGGTGTTGTATTTGCCCGCCGTCGTATCCCCCGCGCAGCCGGTGAAGTAAATCTGGAACACAGCGGGATTGTCCTCCTGCCGACGCGACCGAGCCAGGCCCGGGAAATCAGCCGACACCTGGCCTTTGCCGTAATAGCTCATCGGGTGAACCGCGTAGCAGCTCCAGACCAGCAGCGGCGTATTCCCATCCCACAGGCTGAGGCACTTGAGCCACGGGTCCACTTCCCCTTCCGGCGCCTGGAAGAGGTCCCCGCTGGCGCTGCCGCGTTCCCACGTGATCTTCCCGTCCGGCCTCACGACGCGCCGGTTCGACGCCAGCCTGTCCACCTTCGCCTGACCGACGCCGTAGTGCGTGACCCGGCGCGGCGATTTCAGGGCCTGCTTCAACGCCGCCGCCGCGCGCCGCACCGCCGTCTCATGGAACACGGGATCACAATTCCAGCCCTTCAGGCCGGGCTGATCCAAGAGCCGCTGGGCCGTCAGGTCGCAAATCGGCGCGTCATGCTGATGCACCGTGGCGAGCATTACCCGTTTGGGGACAGTGCCCGCCGCTTCGGCCAGCCCCGCGCGCCAGCGATCGTAGGAATCATTATTGCACTGGCACCAATCCAGCGCCGCCACCACCACCGGCTGGCCCGCCCCGAGCAGCACAAAGCCCTTCGCGAACAGCGGGTCCGCGATCTCCTTGGCGTCCGCCACCCCGCCCCCCATGCAGGCATGGCCGATGGGAATGGTGATATCCGCCTGGAACGTCGCCACGCGCCACGCCCCCTGCGCGGCCAAGGCGGCCACACAACCGCACCCCGCCAGGACCCGGCCCAACCAGCCCGGGCGTCTATGACCCACGCAATGCATCGCGCACATCCTTACACTCACTGGCCATCCGCGGCAAGCTCCCCCCGGGTTTCCCAAAGTGCCAGCCTCCGCTTCCTGAACGCTTCCCTCCCCAGTCACCACCCTGGCCGCATCGGTGTCAGTTCCCTCTCATCCAAGGTTGATTGGGGACGGCTGAACTGACCCATCCTATGGTTGGCCTCTTTGCCTTGGCTTTACCGACGCCTTCGCGGTGTTTTTGTCGTCGGCAATAAACCCGAAAAACGTCGGTAAAGTTTACACTCCATATGGAACCTGATAATTGGCACGCAACGACCGCATCCTCAGCTCGTTAGGAATCTGTCGAAAATAAACCCTGCTGGGATGGTCAAAAACTTGTCAAGTTTTCCTGCACTTTCAGATCTAAACGGCAAGAGCCATGAATAGAATCAGGCAATGCAACACCTTAACATGCGGAACGTTGCATTAGTTAATTACCGATCTTCTATCAAGTGGCATTAATTATGCAGTACACAACACCACAAGCCACGGTTAAGAAATGAACT
>JBBQYD010000235.1:0-8189 GCA_038209025.1 Verrucomicrobiota bacterium
CATCTCGCATGATCTGGGACTTGAATTGTCATTTGGCAGGAGTTGACGGTGATACTCCCGCCGAACGGTTAGCGAAACTCCTGTGTTTTGGGGAGATACTGGGAATCGAACGGCTCTGTCTGTTCATGGGCATGAAATGGACCTACGACCCGACCCCTGAAGACATGCGCCAGCAAAATGACGAGGTGCTCTCCGCTTTGGATGCGGGGCGGGGCCGGGCATTTGGATTTGTTTATCTAAACCCCAATCATGTCGAAGCCAGCCTGCGGGAACTGGACCGGTGCGTTCGCGATGGCCCCATGGTGGGCGTGAAACTGTGGGTGGCAAAGCGGTGCAACGCGGCGGAACTCGATCCGATCGTCAACCGCGCAACCGAGTTGAAGGCTCTGGTGTTCCAGCACACCTACCTGAAAATTGGCGGGAATCTTCCGGGTGAATCCACCCCTGCTGACCTTGCGGAACTCGCCAGGCGCCACCCCAAGGCCGCCTTGGTCTGCGGCCATACAGCCGCTGACTGGGAGCCAGGCATCCGCGCCATTCGCGAGTTTCCCAATGTCTCGGTTGATCTTTCCGGCAGTGATCCCACGGCCGGCATGACCGAAATGGCCGTCCGCGAACTTGGCGCCGAGCGGGTCCTTTTCGGCAGCGATGCTGGGGGCCGGAGCTTTGCCTCCCAGTTAGGCAAGGTTTATGGGGCCAACGTGTCTGACCGTGCCAGGAAGCTCATCCTGGGTGAGAACCTTTGCCGCCTGCTTGCCCCCATTCTCCAAAGCAAGGGGGTACGTCTGTGAACAACTCGAGCATCAATCCAATCCCCAGAGCCCCGAATTGGAGCCGGCGGGACTTCCTGAAAGTCGCCGCCGCGGGCTCGGCAGCCGCGCTCACATCCACCGCTCTCGCGGCACGCCAGGCCACTCAAAGCGCGCCGGGCAAGTTGGTGGATGTTAACGTCACCCTGTCGCAATGGCCGATGCGCCGGTTGCCACTGGACAGTCCCGGGTTGCTGGCCGCAAAGCTGAGGAAGCAAGGCGTAACTCGCGCTTGGGCCAGCAGTTTTGAAGGGCTTCTGCACAAAGACCTCGCGTCGGTTAACGCCCGTCTCGCTGAGACCTGTCTGCATGAGCGCATCTTCGTTCCGTTCGGCGTGGTCAATCCCATGCTGCCCAATTGGGCGGAGGACCTGGTCCGCTGCCAGGACCAGCACCGCATGCCCGGCATCCGCCTTTATCCCAACTACCATGGCTACAAACTGGACGACCCGGTCTTTGAGGAGGTTTTGAGTCTAGCCTCCTCCCGCCGCATGGTTGTTCAAATCGCCCTTTGCATGGAAGACGAGCGGATGCAGCATCCCTTCATGCGCGTGAAACCGGTCGATCCAGCCCCTCTCGTTTCCCTCGTGCGCAGGTTTCCGGCGCTGAACATCCTCCTGCTCAACTGGGCTAAGAATCTGCGCCCGGCGCTCGCTTCGACCCTCGCCAAATCCGGGCAGGTTTACTTCGACATTGCCATGGTGGAAGGCGTCGGCGGCATTATGAGCCTGCTCAACTCGATTCCGGCCGGGCGGCTCCTGTTTGGGTCCCATGCGCCATTTTTCTATTTTGAAGCCGCCGCCCTCAAACTCCGTGAATCCATTCTTAGCCTGGAGAATCTGGAGGCGATCAGCCGCGCCAACGCCGCTTCCCTGATGGCTTCGCACTGAGCCTGGAGTTGGTTGCCAGGACGGAAAAGCCTGGTGCCCGCGCTTTGGCTGCGATGATCGTGACGTTCATCCGCGGTTGTCCGGGTGGGGTTGGTTTGGAGAGTGGTTTGGAGTGCGGTGTGGGAAAGTCATTGAATCGGACCCCCTCTTCCATAACATCTGCCCAGTGCCGACCAAAGTCATTGCTGTAGCCAACCAAAAGGGCGGGGTGGGGAAGACCACCACCGCCGTGAACGTCGCTGCTTGCGCCGCCGCGCTTGGCAGGAAGGTTCTGCTGTTTGATCTCGACCCCCAGGCTAACGCCACCAGCGGGCTCGGGCTCGAAAAGACCGAAGGCGGAAGCGCCTATCGCGTTCTGCTTGGCGAGGGCACCCTGGCCGAGAAGATCAGGCATACCGCTTTCCCCAATCTCGACATGATCCCCAGCGAGGTGGATCTCTGCGGCGCGGATATCGAACTCGCCCGTTCCGAGAACCACCTTCGCCGCGTCGCCGATGGTCTGGCCCCGATCGTGCAATCCAACTCCTACGACATGGTCCTGATGGATTGCCCGCCCACGCTCGGCATTCTTACTGTCAATGCCTTCGTGGCCGCCGATTTTGTGCTCGTCCCACTCCAATGCGAATACTACGCCCTGGAGGGCATTTCGATGCTGAACCGGATCATGGCCCAGTTGCACGATAGCGGCGCAAACCCCCGTCTCGGCCTGCTCGGCGTCGTGATGACGATGTACGATGGGAGAACCAACCTATCGCAGCAGGTGGTTGGGGAGGTCCGGGAGCATTTCGGACAGAAAGTGTTCGAAACCGTCATTCCCCGAACCACCCGCCTTGCGGAAGCTCCCAGCTTCGGCAAGCCCATTATTCATTATGACAAATACAACGCGGGCGCTGCCGCGTATGAACTATTGACTCAGGAGATGCTCCAGCGCCTGTAGGATGGGGACGGTTCACGGTCCAGGCGGGCCAAAGCCAGAGCCTGAAGATCAGTCGCAACCGGTGTCAGGGGTGCCTGGAGGCATTACCTCGCCACGAGCACAAACCGGTGAGTTCCGCCGGGCACGCCTTGGATGGTCACATACCCCTGGGCTGCGCTGCCTTTCACCGGGCTGCCATTGTGCGTGAGGGTGAAATTCCGGGTGCTGGCCGGGAGCGAGACATCGGCTGTGGTGTTGGCTGGCAAGGTGACGCGCAACTCAAACCGTTTGCCCGGAACCTGCGAAAACCCGGCGAGAATATCCCCACGGATCGTTGGGAGCCTGGCTTCCGCCGTAGCCAGGTGACCGGGTCGCGGGTGGATGGAGACTTTGCCGAATCCCGGTTCGGCTGGTTCGATGCCGAGCACTTTTCGCGGCAGGATATGGGCGGGCGAGGCGCTCCAGGCGTGGCTCCAGCCGTTGTTCGACTTGTATTTGTTGTCCCAGGCTTCGGTGGTCATGGTGGCGCCGACGCGGATCATGTTCAGCCAGCTTCGATCGGTGCTTGAGGTTAGGAGGCTTAACGCGTAATCGGCCTGATCATGATCAAACAGCCCCTCAAGGAGGTAATTACTGGCATAAACCCCACAGGCCATGCCGCGTGATTTCACAAGTTCGATAACCCGCTCCAGGCGCGACGGCGGCACAAGCCCGAAGGCCAGGGGAAACAGGTTGGCATGCAACGAGGCGTGGTCGGAGCCAATGCCATCCAGGTAAACGCCGCGAGTTTCGTCGAAAAAACAACCATTGAACGCCGTTTTTACCGCGGCGGCCTTCTGGCGCAAGAAAGCGGCGTCAGCCTTGTTTTCGACAGCTTCGGCCATTTCGGCCATGCACACGAGGCCGCGATAATAGAAGGCGTTTACCACCGAGTTAAACTCCCGGAAATCAAAGTTGTCGGTCTCGCCGCCGGTTTCCACCAACCCCATGCCTCCATGCGGCCAATCCACGATGTCCCGGAGTTCTTTGCCGTTAAAGTGAATGGATTGGAGAAACTCTTTGGTTTGCAGGCCGGTGCGGGTGCTGATGAGCGTATTGGTGGTTTCGAGGGGCAGCATGGTTTTGGCCTTGAGTGCGCCATAGTGCTCACGGATGGCCCTGGTGTTTCCGGTGTGCCGGTAATCGGCATAGGCCATCAGAATGCTGTGGGTGATCCACTCGGTTGGCCAGGTGGCATGGTAGATTAAATTCTCCAGGCTGTAGCGGGCGATGGCGAATTCGCGGTCGATGGCATAGTGGCACTGTTGCTGGATGTAGCAGTCGGACTCGTACATCATTCGTTCCCGCTCACTGTTGGCGTAGTCGCCGTTAAACGTGTTCGCGATGGTTGAGTATTTGCAGAGTTCGTAGATATCGTTGAGGCGATCATCGGAACAGGAAAACGACGACGCTTGCGGGTTGAACAGGTAATAGAGCGCACGCTGGGTCACTCTCTTGACTGTTACCGGCTGAGTTCCGGTGGCCAACTCGGCAAACCTGAACGGAGCGACCTCGGGCATTTGCGGCGGCATTGGCTGGCTGTGGGGGTAGCGAGCGACGAAGCGGGGTATCTCCAGCGTGTAGGAATGCGTGCCGGCCTTGATGGTTAAGGGGTAGGATCGGAAGACCACGCCGCCGCCGGGCTTTCGGTCAATGGCGTCGCCGATGGCTTTCTCGCCGAGATGGACAGTTACCGTGGTTTCTTTCGATTCGCCGGTGGTTGGTTGCCAGGAGAGTTCCAGTTCGAGGTTGGAGAAGGCGGCACGACCGAAATCGAAGAAGTGCAAGCCATTGGTTCGGATGATCTGTCGAACTGGTTGGACTGGGTGGTAAACGACAGGGTGCCGATTTTCAAAGCCCCAGAAGGGGGCGCCAGCTTCATTGGTGAGTTGAACCCAGTGGCTTTCGCCGGGCCATTTGCGAGGGGCGTTGAAATCCGCCATGTTGAAAACCTGCGCTTCGCTCCAGGCGGAGGCGCCGCCCGCTTTGGTCCACGTCTTGACTGTCCAGGCATAGGACCGGTTGGCGGCCAGGGGCCGGCCGGCGTAGATGACATTAATGGACTCGGCTGACGGGGTTTTTCCTGAGTCCCACATGTCGGGCTTGCCGCTTTGGAGAAGGCTGGGGCCGGTGGCCACCATGATGCGGTACGCCACCTGTGAATCGCCTGGTGTTAAGGAGTTTACGATCCAGCCAAAATCCGGGCGCGGGTTGGTGATGAGCGATTTTTCGGGATAGGCCAGCAGGTCGCAAAGGAGGCCGGATGGGGCAACCCGGGTGGTGGCCGCGACGGGCAGGGCCAGCCACAGTCCAAAACAGAACGCCAATAGTCTCATGCGTCCAGTTTGGGGGATGGCAGGGGAGAAGAAAAGAGCGATAGCGAGTTTTCGTGGCGCTGGCCAGGTGCCAGGGTGGGTTTGGAAACCCGGGAAACGGGCGGTTTTCGGGTTCTCGTGGGCGCACGGCCAGGGAGGTTGCGGGATATAAAAATTGTTCAGCCTTGCCAAAAGGGCGCATATCTCTAGATTTATCAGCTCTTAATATGGTGAATCTAACCGGTATAGGAATGGACGTGCTGTTGGCAATGGCACCGGCACCGCAGCCGGGACAACCGGCGCCGCCAATGTGGACCAGCCTGGTCCCCATGCTGCTGCTGATCGCGGTGTTTTACTTTGCGCTGATCCGTCCCCAACAAAAAAAGGCCAAACAGCACACGGAACTGCTCAAATCGATCAAGCCGGGTGACAAAGTGGTGACGGGCGGCGGTCTGATTGCGACGGTTGTCACCGTGCGGGAGCGGACGGTGACGATTCGTTCTGGCGATTCAAAACTCGAAGTCACCAAAGGGTCCATCGCGGAGATTACCGAGAGAAGCGGCGAAGCCGCACAATCCTAAGCCGAATTGGTCCAATTATTCCTGTTGCGCACATGAACCGAAATCATTTTTGGAAACTAGTCTTCGTCCTCTTGCTGTTTGGGTGGTCTGTTGTCCAGTTGTACCCGCCCCAGGATCGCCCTCTGACAGACGTTTTCCGCGAACGAGCGGTGAACCGGGACGCCACTTTCGGCGATATACTCAAGCGGCTGCAGGAATTGCAGCAGGCCAACCCGATTCGCCAATACGGCAATATTGTGGAAGCGACGGGCACCAATGACCTCCGAAAGTATTTTCCGTTCATTGAAGTGCGCGATGAGACCAAAGCTAACGCGCAAGTGCTGAACCGGTTGCAGCGGGATGCCGCAGGCAAGGTGCGGTTGGGCATTGATCTCAAAGGCGGCACCTCGTTCCTGGTGGAAATGGATACGAATCGCCTGGAGCAGGTCTCGGACGCCAACTTTGCGCTCGATCAGGCGGTGGAGGTTCTGCGCAAGCGCGTGGACCGCTTTGGCGTCGCGGAACCGGTGATTCAAAGGTCTGCGGGAAACCGGATTCTGATTCAGCTTCCTGGGTTGTCGGAGGCGGACAAGGAAACCGCGATGATCACGATTCAACGGGCGGCATTCCTTGAATTTCGAATGGTGCATCCGCAGAGCCAGCAATTGATCGCGGAAGGAGTGGTCGAACCCGGCTACCAGATTCTGACCCGGGAAGAACGGAACCGCGAGGGCAAAGAAATTCGGGAGACCGTGATGGTGAAAAAACGTCCCGAAATGACCGGCAGCGGAATCAAGAGCGCGATGGTGGTGCGCGGCAATATGGGCGAACCTCAGATCAACTTTTCGCTTGATGACAAAGGGGCGGTGAGGTTTGGCGAGATCACCCGGGAGAATATCGGCCAGCGGCTGGCCATCATTTTGGACGGTCAACTTTACTCCGCCCCGGTGATTCAATCAGCCATCGAGACGGGCAGCGGGGTAATAACCGGGCAGTTTGATGAGAAGGAAGCCTTTGAACTGGCCAATGTACTGCAAAACCCGTTGCGCGCGCCATTGCAGATCATCGAATCACGCGAGGTCGATCCCACGCTGGGCAAAGACTCGATTCGCAGCGGTGTGAAAGCGGCCGTAATCGGCACCATCGCAGTGGCCGTTTTCATGCTGGTTTACTATCTGCTCGCCGGGGTGGTGGCCAATGTGGCGTTAATGCTGAACATTGTCGTCCTGCTGGGGGTCATGTGCTCCATCGGCACGACGCTGACCTTGCCGGGCATCGCGGGCATTGTGCTGACCATCGGCATGGCGGTCGATGCCAACGTGCTGATCTTTGAGCGCATCCGGGAGGAATTGGCGGCGGGCAAATCCCTGCGGGGCGCGTTATCAGCCGGTTATGACAAGGCATTCGGAACGATCTTTGACTCCAACCTCACGACCTTGATCTCGTCGGTCATTCTCATTTTTATGGGGACAGGGTCGGTTAAAGGGTTCGGTGTGACGCTCACCATCGGGGTGACGGTGAGCATGTTCACCGCCTTGGTTGTGACGCGCCTGATCTTCGATTGGCTGTTCGCCATGAACTGGATCAAGAGCCTGAACATGCTGCATATCGTGAAGGGGGCACACTTTGATTTCATGAAGTGGGCATTGCCGGCTTTTACGGTGTCCTGGTTGCTGATCGCGGGTGGGATCGGTTACGGGATTTTTGGACGTGGCGCTGATGTGCTGGGTGTGGAATTCGTCGGCGGCAACACCATTACCATGAATTTTTCCGAAAAAATCGGGGTGGATAAGCTGCGCGCTTCCGCGAGCGCAGCCAAGGTTGGTGACGTTCTGATCGCCTATCAAAAGGATATTTCCAATAACAAGGAGACCCTGAGGCTGACCATCCGTTCCCAGGCCGGGGAAACCGGTGCCGCTACGGTGAACTCGGCGGATAAAGTCATCTCTCAATTGCGCAAAGATTTTCCCCAGGCGCAGTTCCAGGTGGCGGGCGTGGACCGGGTGGGGCCAACGGTGGGGGCCGAAATTCGCAACACCGCGATTTACGCCGGGTTGCTGGCGCTGTTTGGCATCCTGGTGTATGTGGCATTCCGGTATGAGTTTTCATTCGCGGTCGGCGCGGTGGTCGCCATTGTGCATGATATTCTCATGACCTTGGGGTGGTATTTCCTTGCCGGACGCGAGTTGAACGCAACCACAGTGGCAGCCTTGCTTACGATTATTGGTTTTTCCATCAATGATACCATTGTGATTTTTGACCGCGTGCGTGAAGACCTTCGGCTGGGTTTGCGAGGGAGCTTCAGGGAGATCATGAACAAGGCGCTAAACCAGACCCTGAGCCGGACAATCATCACTTCCGGGACGGTGTTTCTGGCCACTGCCTCGCTTTATTGGTTCGGCGGCGGCGTGATCAACGACTTCGCGTTCACCTTCCTCGTCGGGATCATAACGGGCACGTATTCCAGCGTTTTCATTGCGTGCGCGATCGTGCTCTGGTGGCACAAGGGGCAGCGTCCCGCCATCGGTCCGGCGGCGGGCATTTCACCGGAAACTGCCACCCCCGAGAAGGCTTAAAAGCTTGAGCGCACGCCAGGCTCGCGCCAGACGCGTGCGGCTCCGCATGGGGGTATGAACGACCAACGCTGATTATGTTAGCCG
>JBBQYD010000236.1:0-8167 GCA_038209025.1 Verrucomicrobiota bacterium
CATCTCCGGCAACCCCTGTTCATTGACCGTGCTGCCCGCCACCACCAGCGTCAACCCGCTGGGAAACTCCACCAGCATGTGGGTGGTATCGGTGATGTCCCGGTCGGTCGATACCTTGCGCGTGCCGGTGCATACCACGCGGCGGGGAAACTCCGGGTTGCCGGTCGCCAGCATCAGCGGTTGAAAACGATGCGGGAGCAGGTTGCCAATAATCCCCGAGTTATAGGCGTAATACTTGTGCCAGCTAAAGAAATGCTCCGGGTTGAAGGGAATCTTAGGCGCCCCTCCCAACCAGCGGTTCCAATCCAGATTCTTCTCGTTGGCCGCAGGATCCACAGGATAACTCCATTCGCTATTCTTGGCATTGTTGCGGCAATAGGAACCCTGACCCCACACCAGCGGGCCGATCTTGCCCGCCCGAATCCACTCCGCCGCTTTGTGCCATTTCGGGTCCATGCAGCCCTGTGAACCGATGACAAAGATCTTGCCGGTCTTTTTGACGGTGTCATACACCCCGAAGGCTTGGGCCAGAAAACGGGACATCGGCTTTTCGCACAGCACATGCTTGCCGGCTTCCAAGGCGTCAATGCTGTTTTGCGCGTGCCAGTTGTCTACCGTGGCGATGGTTACGGCATCTATATCTTTGCGCTCCAGCATTTTGCGATGATCGCGATAGGTGGAGGCCGAGTCCACGCCGGTCATCTGCTGGCCCAAGTCAAGATTGCGCTGGTAAAGATCGCAAACCGCGCCCTGAACGATGTTGTTACTGGCGGCGTTCGCTTTTTGCGTGCGCACGTGAGCCATGCCTTGCCGGCCTGTGCCGATATAGGCCACCACCAAGCGGTTATTGGCGCCCTGAACGTTGGCTGAGGGTGCCTGGTTCTGCCCATAAACCGGGGTTTTGAGAAGGTTGATAGCACCGACAGTGGCAGCGGCCACAGCGGTTTTATGGATAAACGCCCGGCGGGTATGGGCGTTACTGACCGGATTTAGATTCTTATTGGCTTCGTTCATGGCACGGAATGCGTTCAAATTGAGAACTGCTAAAGTCTTATAGAGAATCAGACGGCTTTGCAACATTTCCATTCAAAGCTTGACGGGGCTGACGGATGTGGTTGGATTAATGGAAGATGAAAACATCAATTTTGGTGGCTTTGCTCGGGGTGTCGCTGCTGGCTGGAGGCTGTGTTCGGACGGTAACCGGACGGTCCACTGCCGCAGTACCGTTCTCCAAGGACAAGGTGAGCGGGTATTACGAGCGCCCCGTGGAGGCGGTCTATACGGCGGCAAAAGACGTCGTGAAATTCAACGGTACCTTGGTGAATGAGAGTATTCTCCACGGTCAAACCAACGAGGTGCGTACCGTGGAAGGCAAGGTCAACCTTCGGAATGTTTGGATCCGTGTCGAAGGCGTGGACCCGAAGACCACCGCGGTCACTGTGCAGGCGCGCACCACGGGTGGGGGCAGCGATTTGGACCTCGCTCACGAGTTGGAAAAGCAAATCGCGCTCAAGCTCGTCCGCTGAAATTCTGCCGCTTTGAAGCCAACCGGAATTCGGGCACCACCCCGGGCTCTGGTTCTTTTTGCACCGGTTACCGGCTGTTCATACTCTGTCCATCGGAGTGCTGCCGCAGAATTCTGTCCGGATGGCGCGCGCGGCTAACCGCAGTGTCGTAGGTGATCAGGCATTTGCAGTAAAGGTCGTAAAGGCAATTATCCATCAGCATCATGCCTTCCTTTTTGCCGGTCTGGATGGTGTTCTCCAGTTGATGAAGCTGGCATTCCCGAATGTGATTGCGCACGGCGCCATTCGCGATCACCAGTTCATATGCCATCACCCGGCGGGTCCGGTCGGCCGCGGGCAACAAATCCTGTGATAGAATCCCCTGCAGCGAATTTGAGAGCTGCATGATGATCTGCCTTTGCGCATTGTCGTCAAACACCCCGATAATACGTTCCAAGGCATGGGTTACGTTGGGCGAATGCATGGTGGCCAGGACGAGGTGGCCCGTCTCGGCGGCTGTCAGAGCGGTGGAAATGGCCTCAAGATCCCGCATTTCACCTACCACGATTACATCCGGATCCTGGCGCAAGACGTGAATCAGCGCGCGATTGAACGATCGGACATCGGTCAAAACTTCCTGCTGCACAACGATGGCCCGCTTGTTTTCATGAACAAACTCGATGGGGTCTTCGATGGTGACGATCTTGCATCGGCGCTCGTTGTTGATTAAATCCAGCATGTAGTTCAGGGTCGTGGTCTTGCCGGCTCCGGTAGGGCCGGTGATCAGAACCAGCCCGTTGGGGCGCCGCGCCAGGTCATCAAGCTTCTCCGGCAAGCCCAACTCCTCCCGGGTTTGGGTGGTTACACCGCAAAACCTGAAGCTCATTTCCGGGTGGCCGTTCCGGCGGTAGAACGTGGCTCGAACTCTCCCTCCCCGGCTGTGCAACATGGATATGCACAACTCCCATTCCTGTTCGAATTTCTTGGTCTGCTGTTCGTTCAAGAGTTGGTCGGCCATTTCCTGCAGGACTTCCGGGGTGAGGGAGTCCTCCTCGGCCATGATGATTTCGCCGTTCACGCGGTAGGCGGGGGGCACTCCCGCGATCAGGTGCAGGTCAGAGGCGTCGAACTCAGCCGCGCCTACTAGCAAACGGTCCAGGTTTGGGGTGCTCATTTTGCGATAAATCGTTTCGGCAGCGCCTTGAGCCAGCGCCAGAGGCCGAGATCGTCCATCTGTGCCAGGCCCACTCTTGCCTCCGTGCAGCCGGGATTCAGCTCGCAAGCGCGGGCATAGGACAACCGGGCCGGCCCGGAGATGCCCAAGGCTCGCTGGCAATGGCCCAACTCCAGCCAAACAATGAAGTTGCTATAGTTCAGCTCAATTGCACTTTGCAGCAACCGGGCCGCCGCCGCAAAATTCTCGTAAAAACGCCGGATTCGCCCGGCCAGCCAAAGAATGAACCAATCGCGGGGCGCCAGCATCACAGCTTTATCAAAACAATAGTCCGCCCGGTTCTCCGCGCGGGCCAGCAGGACGTCGCCTCTTGCCAGCCAGATGTAGGGCGTGTCCCCACGCTCCTCAATGGAGGCATCGGAAAAGGCCAGCGCTTCGTCCAGATTTCCCATCCGGCCCAGCGCCACCGCCTTCGCCGCCAACAATTCCGGAGCGGTCGGGAATCGTTCCAAGGCTTTTTCCGCCCACATCCGGGCTTCCTTGTATTCCCTCATTTCGATCAGCATCCTCACCTGTCCCGTCCAGGCGCTCACATTTTGGGGATTGAACTCCAGGACCTTCGAATAATATCTCAAGGCCGGCTCGAACGCCCCCCGCTCGTATGCCTGCTGTGCCTGGTCGCTGTAAAAAGCCTCGTCCTTGATTTGTTGCGCGGAGAACGAATCTTCCGACTCATCCCCAAACTCAAGATTGACGAAGCGGCTCATAAAAGAATCTGCTGACGCCAAAACCACCGTTTAAACGGCCTTCCCGCCAAATCTCCTTTGGCAACGAAGGCGCGGCTCATGATCATTTGTGCGATTTCCTGTTCGCTTGCACGGCCGCGATTATGCACGACAAACTCCGGCCACACAAACCATCTATCGCTGGGGACCTGCAGTTCGCCGGATTCGGGCATCATGTCCCGGCGGGGGCGGGGAACACCGTTGACCACGCAGGCGTGAGGCGTAAAGCGCACATGGTCCCCGGGCATCCCATAGATGGGGCTCGCGCTGTAACCCCCCTGCATCGTCACCTGATTGCCCCTCGCGGCATTGTAAGAAAACACGATCCAATCGTTTCGCTTGAGGGATCTGTCGCTTGCGGTTCGATTTACCATAACCACCTGGTCCCTGATGTGCAGAGGCATGAAAAGCTGCTCCTGCACAAAGTTCTGGAAAGGTGAATAGAGCATTCCGTACAAGCCAATCAGCAGCGCCACGATCAGCATCAGCCGGAAACGCAAGCGCGCCTCAATCAGCCAGATGCGGAACAGGAGAAGCAGGCCGGTGGCATGGACGGCCAGCAGCAACCCCAGCATCCAGTTCGCCCACTCGGTTCCCAGGAAGACAAAAAACAGGAGGAACAGGAGAAAGGCTCCAAGCGAGGCCAGCGCCGCGTGCTTTCGGGGCCACCGCCCCCAATATCCCAGGCTGGGTATGAAAACGCCGCCGATGACCAGCCACCAACTCACCTCCGGGATCCTTGGCAGACTGTCCAACTGAAGACGGCGCTTGACCGAATACCAGAGGGCCGGCGCCGACATGCGCCGACGCGCTCGAGCGGGGTAATAAGATGAAACTGGCTCGCGCACCGATGGTCCTTTCAAGGCATCATTAGACTAGTGTTTTTGGTCGATCTGGTAGCGAACCAATTCTTCGGGCTCATAGAATTCGTTCGTCTTTTGTTCGCTTCTGAGCTCACCGACCACTTTTTCGAACATTTTGACGGCTTCCAGGCATCCTTTTCCTTTGTAGCCCTTAACCGTCACCTCCACCGTTCCGGTGGGACCTATCACCACATCAAATTCACGTTGCGGCATAATCAGTTCTCCCAGTGGCGAACCTTCAAGCGGATCGACCGGTCCTCCGTGGTGGTTTCCTCGACTACCGTGAAGCCTCGCGACCGCATCTCATCCATTATTTTTTGATAAACATACTGCTGGACCACCGCCTGGCTCAGTTCTTCGCCCATGGTCCGCAGCGTCTCGGTGTCATAGCCCTCCCCGGTGACGCACAGCGAAGCTCTCCCGCGCGCGTCCCGGGAAAACGTGATGGTCACCCCTTCACGCGAAACCAATATTCGTTGATCGCGTCCGAGTTGGTTGGTCACCACCTCACTGTTCTCGATCTCCAAACGCACGCTTTCCGGTTTTACCTCCTCCAGTTCCGCTTTCTGAAGCGATTTTTCACTGGCCATTTCGTATCCCAGCGAGGTGGCGGCGGCGATGACTGCCGCACTGAACGCTGGCCAGGCCACAATTACCACGGGTGCTAATACACAGACGGCGCTCATATACCCATTGGACAGGGGTGGCCGACAAGCGTCACGCGGTGTCGGCGAGGATTCGGTCCCCGAGACGCAAGCCGCCTCAAAATCAGGCCTTCGCCGCCCAACCTGGGAAGGTGCCAAGCCCATAAGACAGGACTTCCCCCCTTGCAGGGGGGGCACAGCATGTCGCCGCGGCAACGGACGGTTTAGCGCCCGGGTCGGTTGGCGGCGATCCCGTCCCTGGTGACTTACCGCTGAGGAACGCGGGACCTCGTCAGGCTTACGGAAACATAGCGGGCCTGGGGTATGGGGAACTTCTTGACTTCAACGAAGGCGGATTGCGGCCCGTATTCGGACATCACGCGGTCCGCAACGTTGGTGACGAGTTTTTCGAGCAACTTCCAGCTCCGGCCCTCGCCGAACTTCAGGAGATCCTGGGCGACTTTGAAGTAATCGATGGTCTTTTCGATGCGATCGCTCACGCCTGCGGAGCTTAAGTCGTGCTGCATATCAATGGTGAGCAAAAGTCGCTGGGGCTTGGCGCGTTCCTCTTCGGTGACGCCAACGCAGTAAAAGACTTCGAGATCGACAATGGCAATCCTGGACATGTGTTTTTAGGGTTGGGGAGCTGGGGACTGGGTGAGTGGGTTATGGGCGGCCAGGACGGCCGCCAGCAACGTGCGGGTGGGCTGGTTCAAGCGCAGGGCGGCAGCGTCCGCGAGCGTTAGCCAGCGGTATTCCTGGGCCTCGCCGTTTAAGGTTACGGAGGTCGGCCCGCGGGTTTTGCAGGTGTAATTCAACAGCACGAAATGGGCATCGCGGTAAAACTCATGGGAGTGAATGCAATCCTGGACCAGCACGAATCGGATATCCTCGATATCCAGGTTGGTTTCTTCCTTGATCTCGCGCCGGAGCGCGTCCTCGGAAGCTTCGCCCCATTTTACCTTGCCGCCCGGGATGCCCCAGAGATCGGACCACTTGTGCGTGCGGACAACGAGAGCCTCGCCCATCTCGTTGAAAATCAGCGCGCCCACGGTGACCAGGGGCGGGTGGCGCTCCTCAAACGGTTTGGCGGTGGGTTTCAGGCGCATGTCCTGTTGTTCCAGAAGTTCCCGCAGCTCACCCAGGTGTTCGACGATGAGATCGGGTTGGGCGGCGCGCAACTGTTCCAGCGTGTTGTAGCCGGTCAGAACGGCGCAGGAACGGACTCCTCCGTGCCGGGCCGTTTCGATGTCGTGCTGCATGTCACCGATGAACAAGGTTTCGGCGGGGTTTAGCGCGTTTTCCTCAAGGATATCGTGGATCTTCTGGCGTTTGTCCCAGACGTTTACGTAGGGCTTTTCCAGGAACTCGGTGAACCCGGTGACGCGGGCCTGGACTTCGAAATGGTCGGCATGAACGGTGCTGAGGAGAAACGTGCGCACGCCCCGGGCGCGGCAGAATTCCAGGAACCTCCGGGCATGAGGCAGTTCGCAGACGGAGCCCTGGACCTGGCGGAAGCGGCTGTGGAACCATTCCTCCCGCTGGTCCATGGCCACATGCGGAACGTGCCGGTCGTAAAAAATGGTGAAGGGCAGACAGAACTCGGCGCGGAACTGGTCGAGCGTCAATTCGGGGCGCTTTGATTGGGTGAGGACATAGTTGGTGGCCTCCCAGACGGCGGGCAGGTCATCAACGAGGGTCCCCGACCAATCAAAGATGATGTTCCGAATCATGCCAGGATTGTACGGTGATGACGGGTCCTGCACAAGGCAAGGCCGATGGGAGGAGTGGGGAACAGCGCATTGCGGCTTTGTGGACACTCTGCTTTTTACACCGGGCAATTTGCCAAAGGCCTGCTCCTGCCATCGGCCAATGGACCGATGACCTTTCCGTCAGGAGAGATGGGTCAGCTTTTCGTCAAAACTCGAAGGCAGGCTTTCCGGGCGGCGTCACCTTGTTGGTCATGGCTGCGTATTTCCGCCACTCGATGTGGTTGTCTAGAAAACACACATTGCCGCCGGCCGGCCGGCCCTTTTCCGCGTGAGCGGTCTTCACCTTGGTGCCGCCGGCGCCAGTAATGTCCACGTAGCGCCGCCCGCCGATGCCGCTCACTGATATGGTGGCATCGACAATCATCTCAGTATCCGAAACGGACCTTCCGCCGCGGCCCTTGGTGATCTTCGTCACCATATTCGTGCCGCCAATTACCGGGCTCAAAGCCATGTCGGGAGCATTTGGAAAGAGCCAAATGTAACCGGTCACTACGAAGTTCGGGAAGGCATTCCAAGCGTCCGGCGGGCCGTTGTCCTTGTACAGGTAGTATTCGTTCGGGCAATAGAAGATATCCGTCCGGCGCACATACTGGAGCAGATTGCTTGCGGCCACGCGCTCCATATCCCAGAACCAGCCGCCCGTGTTTTTGAGGTCCGGCAGGTTATCTCGGTTATCGTCCGCGTACAGCAAGGTGGCAATGCCATGCTGGTGCAGATTGCTCTTGCACTTGGTGCGCTGCGCCTGCTCTTTCGCGCGGGAGAGCGCCGGCAGCAGCATCGCAGCCAGGATCGCAATGATCGCGATGACGACCAGCAGCTCGATCAGTGTGAAGGCGCGCATCCGCCTTCTCAATCCAAAGATAGAATCAGTCACAAAGCAAGATTTCCAGTTTAAGAATTGGTCCCCGCCTGGAAGGCCAAGCGGGGACTATGCTTACATCTTATTTCCAGAGCCGGAAGAACTTTCCTCCCGCGCTCTCGGGCATCGTCACTTGCCACTCGCCTCCCACTAACGAAGGAGCGTTTGTGATAATCGACCATGAACCCGTTGCCAGGTTGTCCGTCGTTTCCACGATAAAGCCTGCGGCCGAAACTGGCCATTTCAGGGTGATATTGCCTCCGCCCATTGCGGCTGTAAGTGTGGGCGGCGCTGTCGAGAGCAGGGCGTTGGGCCCGAGGTAGTCAGACGCCTTAATCTCTTCTTTGGAGAGCCGCCCGTTATAGATGCGGAATTCATCCACAGCACCGACAAAAGTCGGATCGTTGTATGGCGAGCGCCCAATCCACGAATTCAGGCTCTTCGGGGATTATGGTGGGTAGCTTTGGCCGTGCACCCACCGGATTTGGCACGGGCCTGACCGAGGGCGGCTGAAAGAAAAGCCCGCCCCATCGAGACGAAACGCCCGGCAGGACGCGATTTGGTC
>JBBQYD010000237.1:0-8155 GCA_038209025.1 Verrucomicrobiota bacterium
GGTGCTCGGCTTCAAAGCCTGCCACGGGCCGTTTGCCCCGCCCGAGCGAGCTCAAAAGCGGTTCGAAGGGGTTCGCGCGAGGCCGGTGCCGAACCTCGGCGTCCAGGCCATTTACCGCCGGCCCGCCGCCACCGAGCCGGCTCCTCCTCCCCAAAACACCGATTTCGGCGGCAGCGTGAACCTCGGTTATTTCCGCTGCCTCTCCGCCATGGATGATAACGTGGGCCGCCTCCTTCAGGCGCTGGATGAACTGGATCTCGCTTCCCGCACCGTGTTGGTCTTCACCAGCGATAATGGCTACTACCACGGCGAACACCGGCTGGGAGATAAACGGTCGCTTTACGAGGAATCCATCCGCATCCCGTTGCTGGTCCGCTATCCCGGCATGGTGCCCAGGGGCAAGACGTCCGATGAACTGGTGCTTAACCTCGACCTGGCTCCGACGTTCCTCGAAATCGCCGGGCTGCCGGTGCCCAAAGAGTTTCAGGGCCGCAGTTGGGTGCCATTGTTCAAGGGGGCTGCCGGCGGCTGGCGCAACGCTTTCCTGGCTGAGTATTTCTTCGAGCAAGCCTTCCCCAACACCCCGGCGGTGACCGCCGTTCGCACCCGCGACGCCAAGCTCATTCGCTACCCCGGCCACGAGGAGTGGACGGAACTGTTCGACCTCCGGCGCGATCCTTACGAAACCAATAACCTCTACCAGGCCCCAGGCGGCAAGGACCTGCTCGCTCAGATGGCCGGCGAGTATGAAAAACAGTCCCAGTTGACCGGGTATCGCGTGCCTGATTATGCGGATAAACCCGGTGCGGCCGCTCCGGATGGAGCGACCAAAAAGAAACGAAAAAACCGGGCGGTTCCGCCCCGGTAGATAGCCGGTGCAAGCCCCCCGCCTGCCAGGAACCGGGCGGGTCCCGCAAAACGGAGTCTGGGCAAGCCGTTTGACCGTCCCGCGCAAGGCCGTCAATTTGCATGGCATTCCGGCCCATCGCCGGTAACAATCGGGACTGGCATGACAAATCACCGACTCACCAAGACCATCGCGATCCTGGCCCTTTGCGGATGCTTGCTCGGCACGCGAGCGTGGAGCGCGGAAACGAACTTCATTATTCAACCGGCCATCAGCACCAATCTCGTCGGCACCACGCTCATGTTATCGGTCCTGCAGTTGCAGGACACCAATTACCCGGCCCTGGCCTTCCGCTGGTTCAAGGACGGCGCGTTATTGTCAGACACTGGCAAGGTAACTGGTTCGCAAACCGACACCGTGCTGATCGAAGCCGCCGAACTGGAGAACGCCGGCCTCTATTCAGTCCAGGTGCTGCTGGGGAGCGCGCAGTTAGCCGCGCCGGTTTCGCGCGTGTATCTTGTCGAGGTTCCCTTGGTGCAGGGAATCCGCCAGGAAAACACCGGCGCCGGCATCCGGTTGGTCGCTGAGGCCACCGGCGGGCTGCTGAGTTACCAGTGGACCTGGCAGGGACAGGACATGCCCGGGGCAACCGCCCGCACCCTGGTGTTTGCCAATGCCTATACGGATGCCAATGCGGGTTATTATGGCGTGCGGGTGACCAACCTGGTGGGCGAGGCCGTCTCCGCCGCCCCGGGATTTCTGCTGGCCAAATCCGCCCCTTCGGGGACCTATGAAGGTCTGTTTTACGAAACCGCCGGAGTGACTTACGAGGCCAGCGGCTTCTTCCAGTTCACCCTCACCGGTTCCAAGCGCACCTTCAGCGGCAAACTATTCATGGGCCAGAGCCGTTACTCCTTTTCCGGCAAGCTCAGCCTCACCCACGAGGCCGCCACCACCATTCTTCGCAAGGACGGCCGGGCCCTGGACCTGCGCTTTCAACTCGTCACCACCAACGATGACAGCCGATGCTACGGAACAATAACGGACGGCGTCTGGGACGCCCTGTTCCAGGGGCACCTCCTTTATTACACCAAGGCGAATCCCACGCCGCTGGCCCGGAATTACACGCTTGCCCTGGGGAACACAAACGCCACCGCCACGGCACCCAACGGAAGCGGTTGCGCCCGGGTCGTGGTCAGCGCCAGCGGGAAAGTCACCCTTGCCGGCCACACCGCCACCGGCACCTCCATCTCCCAGGCCCGGGGGCTCTCACGCTCCGGGACGTTTCCGCTCTACGTGGTGGCCAGCCACGGGCGCGAACGCATCCTGGGCTGGCTGAAAGTCACCGCTCAGGGCAGTTCAAGCATCACCGGTGACAACCTCGTCTGGACGAAAGCCGCCGGCCCGGAAAAGCTTTATTCCGGGGGCTATTCCCTGGCACTTTCGGCGGTCGGCTCCCCCTGGCCATTTGGCTCCGCTGCAAACCTCGCGTTCACGGATGGCATCGCGTCTTTCTTTGCCGGCGATCTTTTTGAGGAAGAGGTTGCGCTTGGCGATTTTGTGCGGGTGCGGAGCAAGGACGGCCGGGCGTTCAACGCCAAGGAAGCGCCGGAGCGAGTCCAGATATCCATCGCCAAGAAGACCGGCCTGCTGAAGGGATCTCTGCGCAGCCCGTCAACCGGCAAGAAAATGACCATCCGGGGGGTGGCGATGCCCCAGCAGAATCGCACGCGAGGCTATTTTCTGGGACCCCAGGCCTCCGGGAACTTCACCTTGGTGCCGACGGTGGGGGTGCCCTGATCTCCGGCTCTTAGTCTCCCAGGCAGGTGCCCACGCGCCGGGCGCTCTTGACCCAGGGGTGGTCAAGGGGGACAGTTTTGAGTTTGTCGGCGACCTGCTCCAGCGGGATGGGCTCGGCGGCATCGCCCCTGGCGGCAACCATGACGCCAAAGACTCCTTTGTGGATCAGATCCACGCAGGCGGTGCCCAACCGGGTAGCCAGCAACCGGTCGGTGGCGGAGGGAGCGCCACCGCGCTGGACATAGCCCAGGATGGTCACGCGGGATTCGAGGTGGGTGAGCTCTTCCAGTTGTTTGGCCAGGCGGAGGGTGTTGCCCTGATGCTTCGCTTCGAGCGCCGCAAGGTCCAGTTTGGCCGCCCGCCGCAGCACTTTGTCATTCGCCCGGTCCTTGCGTTTGCGCGCGGCGTTAAACGCGTCCGCGTCCTGCCTGCTCATCGCGCCTTCAGCCACCGCCACGATGCTGAAATTGGACCCATGCTTGCTCCGGAGCCGGATCGCCCGCGCGATCACGCCAACGTCGTAAGGGATTTCCGGGATGAGAATGACATCCGCGCCGCCGGCGATGCCTGCGCCCAAGGCGAGCCACCCGGCGCGATGGCCCATGATCTCGGCCACAATAATCCGATGATGGCTGTGGGCGGTGCTGTGGAGCCGGTCGATGGCTTCGGTGGCGATGCCCAGGGCGGTGTCGAATCCAAAGGTGGCATCGGTGCCGGCCACGTCATTATCAATGGTCTTGGGCAGGGTGATCACGGGCAGTCCGGCTTGCGCGAGGTGCAGCGCGTTTTTGAGCGTGCCACCCCCGCCCAGACAAACCAGCGCGGCCAGGCGGTGCTTCGCGCAGTTCTTCAGGATGGTCTGGGTCATGTCCCGCTCGCGCCCGTTGACTTCCATGCGGTAAGGCTTATCGCGGCTGGTGCCCAGGATCGTGCCACCGACGGTCAGGATGCCCGCCAGGGTGCTTCGATCCAGGCGGACGTACCGGTCTTCGGCGACGCCGCGGAACCCATCCAGAAAGCCGATGACCTCCATTCCGTAGTGACCCAGCGCGGCTTTCCCAACCGCCCGAATCGCCGCGTTCAATCCCGGGCTATCACCCCCGGCCGTGAGAATTCCGATCCTGTTTGCCTTGGCCACAGCGGCAAGTTTTGCCGCGCCCCCGCGCCGCCGCAAGCAGCAAATGACGTCCGTTGCCGGGGAATCAACAAGCGCGCGCCGTAACCGGCCCGCGTTCGGTGCCCATGCAGAATCGGCTTAACAAAGCCGGCGGGCGGGCGTACTCTGGGCCCAGCTGTTGCGGAACCTTATGCCAAATCGTCAATCGAGAAAATTCGCCACCATCACCGTCATCGGACGCGACAAAACCGGCGTGGTGGCGCGCATCACAAATTTTTTGTTTTTGCAGAAGTCCAACATTGAGGCCCTGGAGGAACAGGTCACCCGCGGCCAGTTCAGCATGACCGTCCAAAGCTCCTGGAAAGATGGCCAGTTGGACCGTGAAGCCCTCGGCGCCGGGCTGGCGGCGCTCGGCAAGGAGCTGGCCATGGAGATCAAGCTCCGGTTCACCGAACCGAACCGGCGGCAGCGCATGGCGATCATGGTCACCCGCGAAACTCACTGCCTGGCCAGGATTCTCCAGGCCATCAAGTCCCGGCAGCTCAGCCTTGTCGAGCCCGCCCTGGTCCTTTCCAACCGCTCCGACCTGGAGCCGATGGCCCGCGACGCCGGCCTGCTGTTTGTGAAAATCCCGTGGGAAGACCGGCTCCAGGCGGAGGAGGCGGCGCTGAAAGAACTCGAAAAGCACGAGATTGATTTTGTCGTCCTGGCCCGGTTCATGAAGATTCTCTCGCCCAATTTCGTGTGGCGCTACAAGAACAAGATCATCAATATTCATCCCTCGCTGCTGCCCAGCTTCCCCGGGCCGCAGGCTTATCGGCAGGCTTACGAACAGGGCGTTAAAATCATCGGCGTATCCGCGCATTTCGTGACCATGAACCTGGATGAAGGCCCGATCATCGCCCAGGATTGCTTCCACGTGCGCCCGAACATGAATCTGAAGGAGATCGTCGCCGCCGGGCAGCAGCTCGAAGCCACCACCCTCCTGAGCGCCATCAAGCTATACCTCACGAAACGGCTCGATGTCTTCTGGGGCGTGGTCAAAGAAGTGTAGGGGCGGTGTGGAAAACCGCCTCGTGGGGCGCCACGGTGGGATTTCCGGACCGGCGCTGAGAAACGATTCCCACTGTCAGGAAGCAATCACCATGCTAGATTGCGCCCGTGAACTCGTTCCGGACGGGATTTCGAAGTCTGCTCGGTTGGGCGGCCGCCTGGCTCATGCTGGGCGGTGTTGGGCTTTGTCTCGCCGCCGGGGCTCCCGGCCAGGATCCCGGCCAGACCAGCCAGCCGGCCGTCACGAACGAGCTTGAGCGCCTCGTAAAGCTGGGAGAGGCCGCCGATGCCGAAGTCGTCCGTTGGATAAGGGAAAGCCGTTCCGCCAACCCGAACATCAGCCCCGAAGCCGCCACCGAGTTGAACCGGCGGATCGAGGCTCGTTTAGAATCGGTCAACAGTGAATACAAAGCTCTCGTTGCCCGCCATCCGAAGAATGACGAGGTGCGCGTCGCTTACGCCACTTTCCTTTCCGATATCATGCGCGAGGAACTCGCGGCCCAGGCCCAGTTGGAAACGGCTCTTTCATTCACGACCAACAACCCGGAGGTCTTTAACAGCCTCGCAAACATCTACGGCCACCTCGGCTCGGTGCGAAAGGCGTTTGATTGCTACACCCGCGCCACCGAACTGAACCCCCGGGAGCCCGTCTATTTTCATAATTTCGGCACCACGGTGTATCTCTTCCGCAAAGACGCGATGGAGCACTACGGGATCACGGAGCAACAGGTTTTTGACAAAGCCCTGGAGCTCTACGCCCGCTCCATGAAACTGGACTCGACCAATTTTGCGCTCGCCTCGGATGTGGCCCTAACCTACTACGGCATCAAACCACCCCGCACCGCGGACGCCCTTCAAGCCTGGACCAACGTCCTGAACCTCGCCGGCACCCCGGTCGAGCGCGAAAGTGTGGCCTTGCACCTGGCTCGTCTCAAAATCGCGGATCGCCGTCTGGAGGAAGCCCGCGCCCACCTGAATACCGTCACCAACCAGGCGCACATGGACCTGAAGCGCCGCCTGGAGCGCAACCTGGCCGCGGCGCTGGCGGAACCGGGCGCCCTGGCGCCCGAACCTTCTCCCAATCCCCTGTAATTGCTCGCCGCATACTATTCCAGGCACTCGCTGATGTGAATTAACGTCCGTAAGCGGTGAATGACCCCATTGAGTCCGGGGTGGCTCATGAGGCAGCGTAGGGCGTGACGGCGGGCTCCGGTTCGTGGCCGATTTTCCCAAGGAGGTGGGAGTGGGTGCGCCTGCTCGGCGTCATTGCTCCCGCTGGGAATAGAGGAGGGGATTTGCCCCTCCTCTTTTCGTCGGTGCATGGCCTCCGACCTGACACCGGACGCCTCGCCCATGTGTCAACCGGCAGGCGCCGGCCCGCGGCCCGCTCGGTGTTATTATCTGGAAAACCGGGCTCCCAGCGCGCAACATCGGATGGTCGATGAATAGTATTCTCAGCGTATTGCAGTTTGGGTGGGCCTATTTGCGCCGGTTCCGGTCGCGCCTGGCCCTGGGAATCATGTTCAGCATCCTGTTTGCCTTTTCCAACGGCAGTTTTATCTGGGCCACCCGCACGCTCACCCAGCGTTTTTCCGACCAGCCGCTGCCCGGGGCGGCGGCATCATCGAACCCCGCTCTCGCAGGCACGGCGGTTGGCGGGTTCGTGGCTCGCATGGGTGACCACCTGCGGCACGGGGTGGACCCCTGGCTGCCCCGGGTTGGCCAACCGCTGGATTGGCGGCAAATCGTCGGTGCGCTGTTTCTCCTCCCGCTGCTGGTGGCGGCGCGCGCCTCCACGGATTACTTCAGCAACTACTGCATGGGCTGGGTTGGCGAGCGGGTGATTCGCGATCTGCGCCTGGATATCATGGAGAAACTCAGCAGCCTTTCGCTCGATTTTTTCAACCGCTCCAGTACCGGCGATCTGCTGACGCGCATCAATGTTGATTCCCAGAACCTGCTGCGCGCCTTGCGCAACGGCGGCGCGGACCTCATCAAGGAATCGTTGAACGCGGTGGTGCTGCTCAGCGCCATGTTTTACCTCGATGCCTGGCTCACCCTGGGAGCGATCGTGCTGCTGCCAGCCTGCATTTTTCCGCTGATGATTCTGGGGAAGAAAGCGCGCAAGGCCATGGCCGCCACCCTGATGGCTAATATCTCCCAATCCAGCCAGTTCGTGGAGTTGCTCAGCGGGATTCGCGTCATCAAAGCCTACAACCTGGAAACCGAGGAAATCGCCCGGTTCCGCAAGTCATCCGCCGCGCTGGTTCACGCCGGGATGAAGGGTGTTCAGGCCAAGGAACTCATCAACCCTGTCATCGAGATCATCTCCATGATCGGGTTTGGCGTGCTGCTGCTCTACATCTTCAAGGTCGGGCGCACCGGGTCGGAGCTGGCCACTTTCCTGGCGGGCGTCCTCCTGTTCTTCCTGTCGATAAAGAAACTCGCCGGGGTGCGCATCCTGTTTGAGCAAGCCCACGTTGGCGTGGAGCGGTTGGTGGATATCCTGAACCAGCAGCCCAAGGTCGTGGAGGTCCCCAACGCCAGGCCGCTCCAGGAGTTCAAGTCGGCCATCGTGTTTGAGAAGGTCAGTTTCGCCTACCTGGAAAAGCCGGTTCTGCAGGATTTCAGCCTGTCGATCCCCCGGGGCACGAAGCTCGGCATCGCGGGCGAAAGCGGCTCGGGCAAAACCACCATCGTCAACCTGCTGTTCCGTTTTTACGACCCCACGAGCGGACGGATCACCATCGATGGCCTGGACCTGCGCGACATCTCCATTCGCGGCTTGCGCGACCAACTGGCCCTGGTCAGCCAGGACGTGACCATTTTCGACACCACGGTGGCGGAGAACATCGCCTGTGGCCGGCTTGGCGCCACCCGCGAGGAGATCGAGCAGGCCGCCAAAGCGGCCTTTGCCCACGAGTTCATCATGGCCATGCCTCAAGGCTACGACACCCGCGCAGGCGAGCGCGGCACCACCCTCAGCGGCGGCCAAAAGCAGCGCTTGGCCATTGCGCGCGCTTTCGTGCGCAACGCCCCGATCCTCGTGCTGGATGAAGCCACCGCGGCCTTGGATTCCAAGGCGGAAATGGAAGTGCAGGCGGCCATCGACCGCCTCGCCGAACACCGCACCGTCATCTGTGTCGCCCATCGGCTATCCACGCTGTCCAGCATGGACCGCATCCTCGTGCTGGCGGACGGCCGGGTGGTGGAGACGGGGGAATTCAATGAACTGCTGAGCCGCAAGGCCGCGTTTGCCGCCATGGCGGCGCGCCAGGGCATCTTCGCCGAAGCGACCTGAGGCGCTCCGGCCCAACGGGCCGGGACCCTTCAGCCCT
>JBBQYD010000238.1:0-8130 GCA_038209025.1 Verrucomicrobiota bacterium
ATAAAAAGCCGGCTAATGTGTAAGTTATGTAAAGACGATAATACACTAAAAGCATAAGAAACCTGTTCTCTAGTTCGAGTTTGAATGGTCTTCCGGCGCCAATGTCTCTTTTTCGGCCTTTTCTTTTGGATAGGCACTGTACAGTCGCGCCAAGGGCCACCATGCTAAGGTCGCCATCGCCCGTCGACTTCGAACGGAATCCGCCATGAGTCTAAAGTGGATCGCTCAGCGGCTCCAGATGGGAAGCTGGACCTACGGGTCAAACCTGCTGCGGACACCTTCTGGACCGCCGGCACAACCGGACCTGTTTAAATGGTGAGGACTGACACACTGACACTTGCACGGCGCAAAGAGAACGGGATGGAACAACAAAGGCGCCAAGAAAAGAATCAAGCTGGAACAGAAATGGCGTTGGGTGGGAGAACGCGGCATGGAACGCCCGATGGTCGCGGTAAGGGAAGGAGAAGTTGACTCAATGTGGAGCATGAACAATGAACACTATAATTGTCAATTGTCGGACCGACCCTCCTTACAACGCCACAGGGTTATATATCCCATTTGCGCGCAGTCTCTCTGGTGGCAGGCATTGGGTCGGCGCACGCGTTTGCTATAATCAGGTCGCTCCTACGGAGCTGGTCGTGGCGGGGCGAAACGTCCCTGCCATCGCGGTTCAGCGGTAGGTGGCCACCACGGTCACCGTTCCCGTCAATCCGGCCAGTTCGATGACCTCTGTGTCCTTGTTGAACCGGGTCCAGCGCTTGCCGTTGACCCGCACGCTCTTGATCGGCACGGCCTGGGGATGGCGCATACGCAGGATAACGCTCTTGGGCGGCCGGCGAGCCGGGATTTCGATGGCAGCGGTGATTTTGCCGTGGTCCGCGTCCGAGACAATCTCGTATGCCAGGGTCCCGAAATAAGTGGGAGCGTTCTTGACTGAAATCTTCTTCCCCTGCTCCAGCCAGGCGCGAGGCGTGGCGCGGGCCACCCACAGAGACGAACCATCCTCCATCGTCAACAGGTTGCGGAAGTTCTCCATGAACCAGCCGGCGGTGCCGTTATCGGGAGAGGTGCAATTCGTGAATTCGCCCAGGTGCCAGGCTTCCCAGAGCTTGCCATCGGCGCTGGTCATCGCCGCGTAACAATTCATCCAGAAGCGCAGAAAGTTCGGCACATCGTCTTGCAGCAGGTAGATATTGGCAAGGTGCGAGGCTTTGGGCAGGATGACAAAGCACTTCCAGAACCAGGCATCTTCGGTGGAAAGATGCTTCTTCTTTCGGATCTCCTCGAATTCCCGTACGGCAGGGACAGACGTTCCCATCTCGTCCATCAAGTTGATGGTGCTGACCATGCGGGGGTCGCTGGCATCCAGTGCGGCGAACGGTTCCGCCAGCGGCAGCCCGCCCATGAACACATCGCATTCCGGAAACTGGGGCGCGCCCAATTCCGGTCCCGTCACGCCTCCGGCATACGCCATTCTCGGTATGTAACTGTGATACATGCCGTCACGCCCAAGCCGCACCGGGGCCAGCGCCGCTTCCCGGTCCACGACCCGGCGCAGATCCTGGCGAAACGCAGCGGCCTCGCCGCGGTACTTCCGGCCGGCTTCCAGATCGAACTCCGTCAGGGCATCGGCGAACCGCTGCAATCCCTGGAGCGAGAGCGCATTGTCCACGTAGTACCAATGCCAGTCACAAGTGGGCAGGGCATAGTCGCCCAGCATCTGGGGCGGCATGAGACCGGCCACGAACAGCTCTCGCCGGTTGGGGATGTCTTTCAGGTAGCCAGTCCGCTGGCGAACGATCCAGTCTGCCGCCGCTTGCATGCGGTCCCGGTGCTTCAGAAACCACGCTTTGTCGCCGGTCAGAAAATAGCGCTCGGCCATGGCGAACAGGACGCGGCCCGTCGAGGGGTGCGTGCCCTCGTGGCTGTATCCCATGTCGTGTCTCATGCCGTTTGCCACCTCGAACGCGCCGTTTCCGTCCGAGAAGTCGCCGTCCCCCTTCGCGCCCGGGAGCTTGAGGAAGAGCTCATAGATTTTGTCAGCTTCGCCTTGCAGCCCGATCATGTTCATCTCGTGAGCGACCCGTCCCACCTCGAAAGCGAGTGTGCCCCACATGTGCGCGCCGGTTAACTGGGACGAGGCCGCGCGCCAGGCATCGGTCCAGCGCGCGTCCGGCAGTTGCACCTGCATGGGCGGGTCCGCAACCTTGGGCAACGGCGCCAGCGCCGTTCCCGGCGGACAGGTCGAAAGCCGGACCTCCTGCATGAGTTCCTCACACGAGGTGGTTTCGCGGTGTTCGCGGGTCATCTGGCAAACACTCTTGAGATTCGCGGCCGCCAACTCCCCGGCGAATTGCCGGGCGGTCTTCCCGCTGCCGGCCTTCGTCACGAAAACACCGTGTTTCGCAATCAGGATCGGACTGGTCTCCAGGTCTTGCACGCGGAAAGTGACACCGCCCGTCCTGGTCCAGATGGTAATCCGGCTATCCAAGGCAGGACGTCCGCCCGAGGCGCACAGCAGCGGCACGATGACGCCCCGCCGGGCGCCGCGCGCGGCCCGGGATTGCCAGGCATGCGCGCCCTTGACCTTCGTTCCCTTGTCCCCCGGCAAGGGCGACACGGAACCCATCAAGCCGACCTGGGACTCGACATGACCATCGAAATCCGCCTTTTCTGTTCCCTCCCGGAACCCCCATTCAATCTCCAGGTCCATCCGCTTCCACACGCCCATCGTCGGGCTGGTTAACCGGATGTCCGGCACGGCGGGCTTGCCGCCGTCCAGCGCCTTGTCCTCTTCGCAAAAGACCGCGACCATTTCCGTGGCCGCATCGATCCGGGCATCATAGGCGGAATCCATCTTCGCTCCCGTCGGGCTCTGGTAGCTCCATGTGCGTCGGTCTGCCGACACCACCGGGTTGGTCAGGATCGTATCGACGGTCCACCCGAACCATCCGAACGAAGTGGGATAGGTTCGAACCTCGACTGATTCGGGCGGCGGAATCTCTTTAAGGCCGGCTGGCCAGTGAAGTTCCACTTGGTAGTCTGCCAGCCGTCCCGTCCAGAGCAGTCCCGTCAGCAACTGGCCCTTCGGCTTCGGCGGCAAGGGCTCGAGCAAGTCGGGCAGCTTATAGAAGAGGCTTTTCAGTTGGTCTTTCGGCAGCGTGTAGTAAGCCGTCCGGTACACTTTATCAAGCCGGTCGAGACGCCGCGGGATGAAGTAAGCCTCCGGCTGCTTCTGGACGTCCATATCGGCGCGCCACACATAGGCCCAGGGCGCGATGTCCACCGGCTGGCCTGCCAGTTGGTCCGGCGCGGTGTTCTCCGCCGTTGACGGTGGAAGACTCCGGAACTCCACCGCGGACGCAACATCGACGCACGCCACGGCCACAGCTATAAGTTGCAGGACTCGTCTGTTCATAGATTGATCGCAAGAAACCGGCGGCGAGTTATTCGTTGATTGGATGTTATCATGGTGTGTTTATTCGCTGGTGAACCGTCCACGTCACGCGGGGTAGCGCCGGCTGCTTCACCGGCAATCACCGCTCCATCAAATGCCGGTCCGTGAGCTTGTGGGTGCATCACTTCGATGCTTTCAGCGGACGATACAAGCGCGCCCGCAGCCGCGGCTCCCGCAGAGCCACCGCTTGCAGAAAGCGAAAGCTGTCCGCCAGATAGCCTTCATAGCCCGCCGGCTGGCCCTCCCAAGTGGTCCAATCGATGCCTTTGGGATAGGCATTGACTGCCCCGTTTTGAAATTCACCGCGCGCCTGCCGCTTGAGCATCGCGCGCAGAATCTCGTCGGCCGGGGCACTCTCGCCAACCACGTAATGTGCCGCCAGGAAATGGAGGACCTGACCCGCAGTGATGGCGCCGTTCATGTAGTAGCCAAAGGTGTCCTGGCCGTCATCGCGCTGCGGACAGCCAATGGCGTCGGGGAGGAGGTAGTCTCCGCGCCGGACCGGTATGAGCATGGGCGGCACGCCCAGATCAAATCTCGTGAAGCCAGCCTCAGCCATCTTTTGGCGGAGCCGCGCCAGGATTTCGCGGCCCTGCTCCGGCGCGACGAGTCCATACTCGATGGCCAGTCCATTGATGACGGGCGAAGCGTAATCGTGCAGTTGGCCATCTTCGCTCTTCCACCACGCGAGCCAGCCGGTCTTCGGATTGAAGAGGGTTTTACCATAGGCGGCCTTGAGGCGGTCGGCGAGTTGCGTGTAGCGGGCTTGCTGGGCGCGGCGGTTGGCTTTGGCCTCCAGATCGGCCAGGCAGCGCCACGCCCGGTAGATCAGCGCGTTGCTGTAACTGTCCTTGCCGCCGCAATTCAAGGCGTCCCACCAGGCGCAGGAACGCGCCGGTTGCTGGAGCGTGCCGTAATTGCCGCTTTGCGTTGCTTCGACCAAGCCATCGCTATCTACATCGCGCCGGGCAAGGTACTCAGCGATGAATTCCAACCGCTCGATCCGCCTGGCCAGCCACTGTCGGTCACCGGAGGCTTCAACATAATCCCAGGCGGCGATCAATGGCCCCGCGTTCGCATCCAGGAAATGCGTCTTGTCCCAGTAGCAGATCATTTCGCCGCTCGGCAAGACCTTCTGATCAAGCCACCAATCGAGCGTGCGCCGGACCACAGCCATAGCGGAGACCCCGGGGGCCAGTTCTGGTGTCCAAAACGCCTGATCGGCATAGAACCAAAGCGAACAGCTTGCCGGATCGCTGATCACGTTATTGGCCAGCATGCCGGCGGGCGCGCTGAAGGGATTGCCGGGGTCGCCCCATTTGGCTGTGCATTGCAGAGCCCCGAACCAGCCACGCCGGGCTGCCTGCCAAAGCAATTTGTCTTTCAATCCTCGAGGCGCGCGGAGATGAAGAGGCGCCAGCGAAAAGCTGCAAGTGCGGTGGTCACGCAGCCGGGGCAACTCAATGATTAGATCAACCGTGTGCTTTGCCCGGCTGCCCTCGAGCCTTCCTTTGACCTCGCCGCCGCTCGTGCAGGTGAGCAGAAACTGACCAAAGTCGGGGGCGCTGATGATCGCGGGCAAAAGAAAATCACCGCTTTCAGTCCAGCTTTTGGGCAGCACGCTCGTGGGCGTAACTTGGGGATCAAATGGAAACACCAATTCGACGCCCTCGACCACGGACCATGCCCGGCCTCGCGCGGCAATGCGCGTGACCAGTGTGTGGTCCTTCCTGGTAAGGCCCCAGACTGCTTCCGCGTCCTTCGCCACGGCAAGTCGGTACTGGGTTGTGTTCCCGCCCTGGCTTTCCCGTTGTGCCGGCAGATCAGCGCCAGAATGCCATTGCCCGCCCATCTGGATACGCAAGCCGATCCCGGTGCCCGCTCGCAAGAGGTTGGTATTTGCCCGACCGCCGCCCTCGGTGTCCCAACCCAGGAACCCCACGAGCGCGCGCCCGGGGTCAGGTTCGATCCGCAGCCTTTCCTGCCCCGCCGCAACGGCAGCGCACAGCGCGCCCAGCAGCATGCTTCCGCCGGCGGTGGCCGCCAAGGCACTCAGAATCCGACGGCGAGTTACTCGTTGATTGAATGTTATCATAGTGTGTTTATGCGCTGATAAACCGTCCACGTCACGTGGGGCGACGCAGGCAGCTTCACTGGCAATCCCTGCTCCATCAGTTCCCGGCCCGTGAACTTGAGGCTGCCGCTGGGAGACGATGGTTCCTGACCAGACGATGGCAACGCCTCGACGCCGGATAGGATGGGCGGATCACTCTGGCTGTTACCACTGGACTCATGAAGCAAGCCGACGAAACGCTTGATCTTGTATTGCGCCGCCGCGTCCAGATCCCGCAGTTTGAGCCGCAGGGAAACCTCCTGACCTTCGACCCGGCGAAAGACCTGGACCACTCCCCTGCCTGCTTTCGACATATTGTACTCACCAGCAGTCCAGCCATCCCTGACTGAAGCTTCCGATGTCAGGGCGTGGAAATCGCAGACCTCCGATTCGGTCTTCATCAAGGAACGCCGCCAAGCCGGTTCGAGCCCGGCGCAGATCCGAACCGCTTCCACGAATTCCGGGGGAGGCGATCCGCTATTGACGAAAATGTTCTCGGCCCAGGCGTTGCGTCCCGGACCGTTGCCGAAAAGCGGACTGGTGGTGTTCCAGCAGATGTTCCGCTCGTAGCGGCACCCGGAATTCCCGCCGTCCAGATAGATGCCCGCGGCGCTGTAGGGTCCCAAGGCCCGGTGGTTGAAACGGTTGGGGGAAATGTCGTGGATCACATTGCCCCGAATCCGGCTGCTCTCACCCGCCTGATCGAAGGTGGCGTAGAGTCCCGCTCCGTCCACGGTCACTTTCATGGCCCGATAGATTTCGTTGTTCTCGATGAGGTTGTTTCCGGCAAACGGGACTTTCGCTTTCTGGCTGCCGGCGAAGCCGATGCCGAAGTAAGCGGTGTCGTGAATCAGATTATGGGCAACAACAGAATCTTTGCACTCGGCCAGAAGGATTCCGGCTGCCCCGAAATCGTCCGTGCCGCAATCGTGGACGTAGTTGTTGGCGATTCGGTACTCGCAGCACTCGTCCCGTTCCGGAGGCGGGGCATGCACGTAACCGTAAGCGGCATTCTCCATGTAGCCGGCTCCAATTCCTCCGCCCCCGGAGTCGAAGATCTCGTTGCCTTCGATAACGATGGACGCCGTGCCGCGGCGCAGGCACAACGCCATGGATCCCACATGGGCGATGCCACCCTCGACGAAGCTGCAGGACCGGGCGTGTTCGAATTCGACCGCCGCATCAACAAACCGCCATCCGGGCTCCGGGTCCGTGCCCACGGCCATGGTGCAGACAGCCATCCCCAGGTAACCCCACGACGGGACGGCCCACTCAATGTGGTTCACGTGCAGCCCCTTGAAATGCAGGTTCGTCACCGGCTTCTCGCGCGTCCCCATGACCGCCAGCAGCGTTCTGGGAACCACGGGCGCCATCACTTCATCCCGGCTCAGGTCTTCCCCCTTCCGCGGCCAATAGGTAAGAAATCCCGTCTGCCGATCCAGGTACCACTCGCCGGGCTGGTCCAGCAATTCCAAAGCATTCTCGAGGAAACAAGCCACTCCCTTGCTGGGAATATTGTATATCCATTCCGTACCGAAGGCCTTCGGATTCCAGTGATGCGGGGGGGAGAGGGTCAACACCTGTTCTTTCTCGTCAACCCATCCCAGGGGCTTGCGGCTGTTGTTGTTGTTTGCGATATACACGAGTTCCACGTCGCGGAGGTTGCGGTAGGCCTGGACGCGTCCCGTCAAAGCTACCGTGATCTCCACATCTTCCGGCGGAGGCACATTCGTTGCGGGGTCGTAATTGACGGCAGCCACAGAGGACGTGCGGATATGCCACCAGGGAGTCTGGTCGTCGGCGTTGGGCGTCCTGGCCCGAGTGGCGCGGCGGCCTCCCACGAACAGTTGCCGAAAGTGCCATTGGCCCGCCTTCACTTCCGGCAGTTCGACAGTCCAGAGCTGGCCTTCGCCTTTCTTCCACCCGGAAATCTTCCGTCCGCCGCTGAGCACCACCGTCTCGCCGGGCGCGGCGGCGTAGGTGATCGAGTATCGCTCAGTCCCGGAATCCTCCGGCCCGAACGCCAGCGTCCGGGTCTGCGGATACGTTCCGCCACGAACGAGGACCAGCCAATTGCGGTCAAGCCCGACCGCCACCTTCTCGCGAACGGCGTTGCGCGCCCTGGCCAGCGAGACAAACGGTTTCGTCGCCGTGCCGGGATTGGCATCGTCGCCGTTGAGCGCGACATAGTAGTCCGCAGCGATGGCACCGTGCCGTGAGAAAAGCCACAGAGCCAAAGGCAGGACCAAAATCCCTGCCCGGCGAGCAATAGATGACCGCATCATGGTTATATGAGAATCGCGGCTCGGGACATCCATCACAAGCGCATTTGGCTAGAACATTTGTTCGATTGACACGGCCCGAACATGTTTTAGGCTTTGCCAGAAAGCAGACAAAATGAAGGTGCCTGTGGAAACCACATTGTTTTGCGCGGCCATGGCGCGCACCGAAAGAACAATCCTCACCATAATTATGGGTGCCCTGCTCTTTAACGCCGGCTGCGCCAGCGTGGCATCAAAGGCTCCCCAGCGCTGGCAGGTCGGCCAGCCCATCGCCACCT
>JBBQYD010000239.1:0-8107 GCA_038209025.1 Verrucomicrobiota bacterium
CGCACCTTCCAGAAACACGCCTGCCTGGAGGCCAGTTCCCTTCCGCCGTAGGCAACGTGGAGGGACTGATCCGAGACGATCCTGCCCGAATCCCAGAGGTCACCCTGGTCCTTTTTCAGGAGCCCCGGCTCGGACGCCACGATCACCTGGTAAGCGGTTTGGGCCTGGCTGCGTTGACTGGCTCGTTGGCTCTCCAACTGCCAGCTCAACAAGGGGCGCCGCTGATCAATGCCCAGCGGATTCTCAAGCTGCTCGCACCGCAGAGTTCGGACGTTGACCCCGGCGGAAGCGCTGGAGCAAAGGACCATCCCGAAAGCAAGTAATAGAACAAGGCGCATTTGGAAAAAACGTTATGGACGTGTTAGTGCTGAGGCCCGACCTGGCGCAGGTTGATGGGCTTGAACAGCGAGTTGGTCAAGGCGGGAGATCGAGGCTGCAGCCGAAAATCGCCCTCGGTCGGGTTAAGAAACAGCGGATCATCAACCCGGGAATGCTCATCGTGGTGGCGCGCCCGCCAATCTCCGAGCGAAGCCCCGGCAAACTTCATTTCGGCGGGGATGGCATTGGATCGCGAATCAAAGTACAGGTTGTAGTCGATTGTGTGAGCATCACCCGACCAGTTGCCGCCGAGCAACACTCCGGCATTAAAGTAAACGATGTTGTTGATGAACGTGAAACTGGGGTGAGCTTCCGCCCGGGAGCGTTGCACCTGATGATCGCGCGCAAACGCGAAAATATTGTTCCTCACCATGTTCGTGGCGCCATAATGCTGATGGAACCCCCCGTGAGTCGTGCGGTACACAACATTCGACTCGGCGAGAATGCTGCTGCTGCCCTCATCGAAGTAAATCCCCCAGCCGCCGTAGCGGAAGCCGGCGATGTCGTGCCAGAGGTTGTTCAGGATGCGGGTGCCGGGTTGCATGCTCAAAGTGTAAATGCCCCCCATATCGCTGAGGATCGGGCCGTCCCCGTCACTGCGCCTCCCGATATGATGAACGTGATTGAAGGCCACCAGGTTGTTGGTAGCCGCGGCCGGACCATACCCCCAGGTCCAGCCAATGGAAACCCCGGTATAATAGAAATCGTGGATAAGATTATTGGCCAGGACATTTTCGGAAGATTGCCCAATCCAGACGCCAATGGCGCTGTGGAAGAGGCGTCCGCCGTCGAAAATCGTACAGTTGGTAATCACATTGCCGCGGGACAATTCATTGTCCGTTCGAGGCAAGGAGGTGGACCCAAGTCGAATTCCGCCGGCGCCGAGGTGCGAAAACTCACAATTCTTAAACAGGTTGCTGCTGCTGCCGCGCGAAAACTCCACCGCGTAGTTGCCCAGGCAGGTAAAGCGACAGTTCTCAAACCGCAGGTTTCTAACGCCCTGGCCGGAAACCGCACCGGGAACGCCGATCGCCGCCTGAGCGAAGCCGCCAACCTCAGGATTCGCGGGAGGCCAGACCTCCGGCCTGTCTTTGCCGGCATGAAAGCCTCCGGGAAAATACCACTCGGAGTGTGAAAAAGTGAGTCCTTTCATGGAGACATCCTCGACGAATGCGCCACCCTCCAGGTCCCCTTCAAACCGGAGCAGATTTGAAATCGCCGGAGCCGTAGGCCGGAACCGCTCAAGACGTTCTCCCGGCCGGGGAGCATAATAAATCTTGCCCGCGCGGCTATCGAGCGCCCATTCACCCGGTTGGTCCATGGCTTCCAGGGCGCCTTCCAGGTAATACAGATCGCCAGGACTCAATTGAAAAACGGAACGTTTGCCAAACGAAATCAGCCGCTCGGAAAGATCGAAGCCGGTGACGGGCAGACGCGACTCCACCCAGCGAGTCATCACCACCGCTTCGGCTCCGTTCGTCCAATTCCAGGCCGGCAGATCCTTTGCCGCAAATCCAAACCGCATCTGGCCATCGGTCCACTTTTCCGTCTTATCGGGCATTTCGGCGATGGAAAAATAGCCTTTGTCAGGATGCCGGGCGCGCGTTAGCGGCTGGCCATCCAACCAAAGTTGGTGAAACAGCCAGCGTCCAGCTTTGATTTCGGGAACCTCGGCCATCCAAACCTCTCGTCCGTTGAGGCGCGCATGGTCCCACCCGGAGATGACCCGCCCTCCGCTGATAACCGGCTTTTCACTTCGGTAAGCCGCCAGGGTGAGGCCCGACAACTGCGGCGTGATCACCAAGGGACCGGACTGCTGATACACACCTTCGCGCAGATGAATCCTCACCGGACGCGGCGCAACGACGGCCGCCCGGAGGGCTCGCTCCACGGTGGCGAACGGGCCGTCTGTCTTGCGCCAGTTGGGTGAGGCCCGGCTGCCGGAAAAACCGTCGTCACCCCGCGGGGATACGTAAAAATCGGAACCCGCGGCGGCGGCGGCCAGCGCCCCGGCCAACGCCAACACCGGTATTATTCGGATGGCTTTCATGGTGTCTGGTCACTGGCGTTGTTGTTGATATTGAAAGGCTTCTTCCCTTGATTCGTCAGCCGCCATTTGCCACGAACGATGTTATCGGCAACCACGGCGTGCCGCACTTTCTCACCCAATTCGATCTGCGGGCGGTCCGCCTGAAACTCGCAGCCGCGCACCGAGATTGAGCCAGACTCCACCTGCAACGCGTGCCGCCCGGTTTCCTTGGAATCCCATTGCACAAAAATGCAGTCGGAGAAACCCACGGTGCCGCTGCCGGAAATCTTGGCAATCTGCTCGCAAGGGCCCCAGAAGGAGCAGTTCACAAATCGCAGGCTGCCGGTATTGCCGGACAAGACCCGCACCATCGTAGGATCAGGCCCATGGAAAGACACAAACTCGCCGTTGCTTACCAGCAGCCCCATCGGCGCACAGTGTTCGACCACCAAGGCCGTGAAACAATCATCCGCGCCAATGCCCAGGAAGTTTCCATTGCACACGCCCGACTCGGTTTTGATGAATTTGTAACCAACGCTATAGCCGAAACAGAACGTGTTGAGCACATATTGCCAGTCCGAACGGCCAAAAATGAAGGCCTCACCATTCTGCTGCTGCCATTGGAGGACCTTGGGTTGCATGCTCCACCAGGGATTAAAATGGATGTTTTCGATCCGGCCTATGTCGTAAATGGCATCCACCATGATGCCGCGGCGCAAGGGTTGGCCCTGGACATCGCGAATGAGGTGGCGCTCGTTGCGGGTGGCATCAATGCCATTGTAAGGATTGAGCAACTCAACCGCGAGCACCGCCGGGTTTTTGCCGCGCATCGCTATGGCATAAGGGTAAGGCACAGGCTCCTCGGCGGGATTCTGGTCGGGATAATAAATCACCACACCCTTTAAGGTGGCGTTATGGCTCAAGGTGATAAAAGGCGGACCGTCCTCCTTGCCCCGATTGCCGGTCACCAGAAAGGTGGTTCCATCATCGGTTGGCTTTGGCAACCCCCGGTCACGAATTCCGTTATGAGCCGGCACGGATTCCCAGATCCCCTTCAGCGTAACGGCCGAGGGAACTGTGATCTGCCCCAGGAACAAATAGTTGCCCCGGGGGGCGTAAACCACCCCACCGCCGGCCTGGGCGGCCGCGTCCAGGGCTCTCTGGAACGCCGCCGTACAATCGGTTTTGGCATCGGGCGTTGCGCCGTAATCCAGCACCGAAAAAACGCCGTTGGTTTGGGCTGTTGCGGCAGCGGTGGAGAAAATGGCGGCGGCCAGACAAGCCAATCGCCAGGTGTGCGACAACCGGGAAATATGCATGGTATTTGCCCGGCCGCGGTGAAGCAGCCAGGGTAGGTGATTTTAGTTGCCCGACGGTGGCTCAATCCGGATCAGACCGGCATCGATGTATTGGCCGCCACTTACCTGGCGGCAGTGGACAGCGATAACATTGCCGGTGCCTCGCAACGAGGCCCGGGCTTCCGGATTCAGGGAAAGCTGCTCGTAATCGGAAGAGAATCCGTCCGCTTTCGCCGCCAGCACGCCGTTGATATACACAGTTGCCTCATCGTCGTGATGGAGGCTCAACCGGATATCGCCCGAGGTGCCGGGCAGGTTGAATTCGCGCCGCAGCCATATGTTATCCGTGCGCCATTCGGTGCGGACGGTGGCTCCCGGCGTTCCGCGCGTGCCAAAACCCCCGGGCCCCTGTTTCCAGGCGGTGGCATCGAACGCCGGCTTGAACCAATTCTCCGGGGGTTGTTCCGTGGTAAAGCTCCAGGTGGCCCGCTCGGTTTGAGCCGAAGGCAAAAGGTCAACGATCCTGGGAATGGCCGACAGTTTCCCTTGATTGATGGGAGCCACGGTTTTCAGATCCACCTTGAGCACCTCGCGGTCATAGGTCATCAAACCATTCACCTCCACCTCGACATCGGTGGTCTGGGTGTAAATGGCGGCGGAAAGACCCTTTTCATCGATCAACGGGTAGAGTTTGGCGATGAGGCTAATGTAGGCCGCCTGTAATTTGGGCTGGTCGGTGAAACTGCGATAACCCCAGTTCTTTTCCGATTGCCAGGTGTGGCCGGCGATGGGAAGTCCCAACCCGCCAAACTCGCCAAGCACCGTGGCTCGTCCGCGCTCCGGTTCCGGCGCGCCCGGTCCCGGGTATTTGTGCATGTCATTCACATGCCCCGTGCCACGATCGGTCCAACCGCTGGCGCTGATGACCAGGCGCGTCGGGTCCAAACCCTTCGCCAGCTCAGTGATTCGGGCCGTATCCCACTGCCCCCAGCCTTCGTTGTAAGGCACCCACATGACGATGGACGGATGATTCTTTAGCCCGTGAATGAGGGCCGCCAACTCCTGCTCGTATTGCCGGGCCGATTCAGGGGATCGGGTGATGTCGGGCTGATTGCCGGAGATGTATTTATCGCCGCTGGGCATGTCCTGCCAGACCAGCAGGCCGAGTTTGTCACACCAGTAGTACCAGCGTGCGGGTTCCACTTTCACGTGTTTGCGGGCCAGGTTGAAGCCCAGCTTCTTGGTCATGACGATATCATACCGCAGCGCCTCATCGGTGGGCGCGGTGTAAAGTCCGTCTGGCCAGAACCCCTGATCGAGCGGACCAAATTGAAAGTAAGGCTGATTGTTCAGCATAACGCGGGTGAACCCCTTGGCATCTTTGCCCAGGGAAATTTTGCGCATCCCAAAATAGCTTTGCACCTGGTCGATCCTGCGATTCCCCAGTTTGAGACTCACGGTCAGGTCGTAGAGGTAGGGGCGTTCCGGCGACCACAGTTTGGCTTTCGGAATACTGATGCGGGCCACCTTGCCGGGCTGAACGGAGGCGCTGCCTACTTTTGCGCCACGGCTTTTGACCGTCACCTCCACCCGGTAGTCGCCCAGCAGGACGCCGGTGGCTGCTTCCACCTGGACCGCGCCGCCGTCAATATCGGGCACAATGTTAAGGTCCTGGATATGGGCGGCGTTGACTGCTTCAAGCCAAACGGTTTGCCATATGCCGCTGGTGGGCGTGTACCAAATGCCATGCGGGTTTCGGATTTGTTTGCCGCGTGGCTGGGTGCCGGCATCGGTGGGATCCCAAACGGCAACCAGAATCTCGTTAGGACCGGCCAGCCGTATCGCGGAGGTGATATCGAAGCTGAACGCATCATAGCCGCCCCGGTGCTGCCCGATTTCCTGGCCGTTTACATAAACCGTGGTTTCGAAGTCAACCGCACCAAAGTTTAGGAGGATGCGCTTGCTTCCCCAGGAACGCGGCAGCGTAAACGTGCGCCGGTACCAGATCCGTTCATTTTCGGAGACCATCTTCATAACTCCGGACAACGCCGATTCAATCGGGAACGGTACGAGTATCTGGCTGCCAAAGGAAGCGGGGCGGGCGGAGTCCTTCGGCGCCACGGCCAAATCCCAGAGGCCGTTCAGGTTCACCCAATCACCACGCACCAACTGGGGCCGGGGATACTCCGGATGAACATTCGAGGGGGAGACGTCGGCTGCCCAGCGGGTCTTTAGCGGACCCTTGGCGGGTTGCCAGGATTGCGTCGCAGCTTGAGCCGCGGTCCCGCAGAGCGCGATCAACAGCCAGTAGGTCAATTTTCTTCGCATACACTTCATTTAAGGTTGTTCCGCGCCGGAACGCCACCTGAAAAGTTCAAAACCGATTAAAACTCAGGCGTCAGCCCGGTGGCCGGACACCACATCAGAACGGTCATGGGAGGAGGCTTGGCGGTCCCCCGCCCGCCGGGCGTGGGAAGGCTTTCTTCGGAAACAGCTCTTCCCCGCCACCCGTGGGGGCCGGGCGGAAACTGCCTGGACCGGGTTGCAGGGGCGCGGTGACCGTTATATCTGCGAGTAAGGCGCCGGCTTTAACATCCACTTCGTCATCTTCGACACCGTCTGGGCATATTGCGGGTCGCTCTTCAACTGATCCCATTTGGGATGTTTGCCAAAGGCGTCCCAATGCTGCTTATGGACCACCTCGTTCGCACCGGAAGTCATGTAGGTCAGGTGCGGCAGGTTAGGGCCGGTCAGCGCCTGGCCATAGAAAATTGGGCCCAGCTGGAGCTCTTGCATGAGCTGGATCTCGCCGCTGTTGAACATGTCCACTTTCTTTTGCGCCTTGCTCTCATTGTGACTTTCGTAGGTGCGCAACTCGAACAACCGCTCTTTCCGTTCGCGGCAGTAGGCAGGCAAATCCATCCTGGGCAGCCCCGAAAACGCGAGCATGATCCAACTATCGATCCGGTCAAAAGCCGGGTTCGCTGCCGCCGTCTCAAGGTACGCGCCAGCCGCCTTGCGATACTCGGGGTCCTGGGCCACGCGCAACCATGCCGAAGTCAGGAGCGAGAGCTCACCGCATGGCAGCAAAACAAAGATCGTCTCGACCTCTTTTGGCTGAATTTCCCGGAATACCCCCACGGGCTTGATGCCCAGGCGGTTCAAGGCCGGCACTGCGGCTTTCTCCAAATAAGCCTCCAGCAACTCGGGCTTGGCCCCTGGTTTCAGCCGGTATCCCCGCAACTCGTAGTACTCGCGCCCGTTCTGGGTCTGCCCGAACGCCTGGGGAGCACTGGCGCCAGCCACCCCCATGAGGGCGGTCGCAGCCAGGGAAGTGGTAAGGAAATCGCGTCGTTTCATGCTTCTGTTTGCGGCGAAGATGGGCGGTTGTCAACCTTATTAGGCCGGGTTTCTTGGGCCGGTTTGAGCGAGCCTGACCATCCACTGGCTGACGGATTGGTGGGCGGCCACCCCCGGCTGCCATCCCGGGACCGGTCTGTCTTACACCGGCGAACGACCGATCAGATGAGCATGCTCCTGCAGCGCGTACCGGTCGGTCATGCCGGCCAGATAATCACAAATGGCCCGTGGCCAGCCGTCCCGCCGCGCGCGTTTGCAGGCTGTTTTGCCGATGCTGCGCGGATGAGCCATGTAATAATTGAACAATTCCTCAAGAATGCGCCGGGCGCGAATATGCGGTTCGTTCACCACGGGGTTGAAATACAGGTTTTTGTAAAGAAACCGGCGCAAGTCCTGGTTCAGTTTCCGCCGCTCGGTGCTGTATTTCACCAGGGGCTTGGCCTGCATTCGCACCTCATCCGTGCTCCCCACCCCGGAGCGCTTAATCTGCTTCTCGGTGGTGAGCACCACATCATGGACCTGCATGTCAATGATGCAGCGGATAATAAAGTAACGCCGGCATTCATCCGGCAACTTCCCGTGGTTGGCTCTTACCTCCTCGGTGGCAATCCGCCACAAGCCCACTTTATCCTCCAATTGCGCCTCGGAAAGCAGGCCCGAGTCGAGCCCGTCATCCAGGTCGTGACTGTAATAGGTGATCTCGTCGGCCAAATTGGCAACCTGGGCTTCCAGGGAGGGGGAACGGGGAGGAAGTTTGTGGCGCCAGCGCGGACAATCCTGCGGGTCGGCGTGTTTGGCCAGGCCCTCGCGGACCTCCCACGTAAGGTTCAGCCCGGAAAAACCGGGATACTTCTGCTCCAGGCACTCGACCACCCGCAAGCTCTGTCGGTTGTGCTCAAACCCGCCATAGTCTTTCATCAGACGGTCCAGCACGGTTTCGCCTTTATGGCCAAAGGGAGAGTGCCCCAGGTCGTGACTGTAATAGGTGATCTCGTCGGCCAAATTGGCAACCTGGGCTTCCAGGGAGGGGGAACGGGGAGGA
>JBBQYD010000240.1:0-8105 GCA_038209025.1 Verrucomicrobiota bacterium
GGTGCTCCCTGAGAATCTCAGCTTTTTCATTCGAGGTGAGGTGTCGCCGGAAAGTCCGGGATTGAGAAGATGGTCGTTTCACCCTGCCATCCTGCCACACCCGCCCCCTGCACCGTAAGACGGCCCCGCCGGACGGTTACGTTGTTTTGCACGAGAGCTGATTCGACGTCGCTCAGCAGAATCGCCGGGCCATCGAACCCGGTGATTTCGTTGCTGCTGATGAGGAGGTTGCGGTGCAACCGGTCCCCGCCGCCCGGAAACAGGGTCGCCCAGATTCCGGCGTGGTGTCTTGTGAGGCGGCCGCAGTTTAGAATCCGGTTATGCCAAACGACATAATCCTCCGCTCCCAGCCCCTCGAAAGGAGCGTTCCAGAATTCCACACCGCCGCCGCCCAGGGAATCGAAGGTGTTGTGCTCAATCAGGCCGCCCATGCCTTTGGCCAAAACGCCGACGCGCCGGCTGTTCCGAACGACATTGTGGCGGAACACAAATTGGTTGCACATCCGGCTGGCATTATAGATCTCGGTCACCTCCGGGTTCCCGCTGACCGCGTAATCAAAGTTTTTGTGAGGCATGATTCTGCCGGTTTTCAGGCCTTGAACGGAACGGTCGAGAGTCACTTCCAAGGCATTGCCCAGGACCCGGGAGGAAACGGCCCGTGCTTCGGTGAGCACACGCCCGGTTGCGCCATTGAGAAAAATTAAGCGATCGCCGGGACGGGTATCGAGCTGTGCTTTTTCCCCGAATTGGTCATAGGCCTGTTTGAGGTCAATAAGCACGCGGTTCGTTGCGGATTGCTCTTTCGCGCTCATCAGGTAGCCATTGATATGGCAGGCGTCGTCCCCGCAGTTTTCGAAGAGGCATCCCTCGATCCATGGGCCGGTGCGGGCATTGTGATGGTTGTTCCCACCATTGTTTACTGAAAGGCTGGCCCCGGGACTGCGCTCCAGGCGCACGTTTAGAATAGCATGGCGATCTGAGTAAAAAGAGCCCAGGCATTCGTTGGCCGCACCGCGGAGGGTCAGGCCGAGGAAAACGACGTCTTCGCCGCCTTTGGTCACAGCGCCGTGCCCGCCGCCTTCGCTTAGCCAGCGCGGCCCAAGCACGTAAATATCTCCTACGCCGAACAGGGTTGCCATGCGTGGGTTGGCCAGTTTAAACCGAAAGCGCCGCCCCTCCAGTTGCGCAAAGCCCTCGTGAGGCACCACCAATGGGGCCTTCCGCTTGATCGCAAACCCCTCAGATTCCGTGACAAGCATGCCCTTGCGATCGCGGTCATAGACCGGCCAATCGCCAGGGAGCGCGTGCCCGGAAAGAATTTCCGCCTCCATGAAGGCTGCATTCGTGTTTACGGTCACCACCCGGCCGGCAGTATAGGCCGGAGGTTCGAACTGGAAGGTGAGGTTTTTGATGAGGACCCGCCGGCAGTTCTCAAGATCGATCCATCCCACCGGCCTGTGCATGAGAATCGTTGCCCCATTCCCGTCCAGGGTCAGATCCTTGGCGCCCGCAAGCCGAATGAAGTTCCGGTTGGTGCCGGGATTCAGCCGGTATTCTCCCTTGGTGAAGCGCACGATGGCTGGAGTGGAACCCGATGCTTGCTCAAAAGTTTTTTGGATCTCCGCGAAGCTGGCGTTTTCCTTGATCGTGTAAACGCGTTCGGGACTGCGCAATGTAAAGCTACGGGGTGCGGACCACTTGCCCGATCTTCCCTCCGCGCTGACCCCGGCCACGCGCCACCAATAAGTGCCTCGAGCCAGTTCGCGGTCCGGCACATACCAGTTGATGGTTGCAGCGATGAGGTCCTCGTCCAGGATCTTCTTGAACCCTGCGTCACGGGCGACCTGGATGGCATGGGAAGGCATGGCCTCGATTTTGGGCGCGAGCACCGGTTGCCAGGAGAAATGCGGCACACTGAGGGTCAAACGAGCTTCGTCGCCGGGGTGCAACAGCGCGGGAGCGGAAGGCATTTCAGATCGGCAGCAAACGCCACTAAGTATCGCGCCATAAAAAAGAGTCTGGCACGAGTTCGCAAAAGTGTTACGCCAGGGAAAGCCGGAATGCCTGGAAAAAGGAGCATGGTACATCTGAAACTTCTATATCGAAATCGGCTATGGGCGGGTGTCCGCGAGACACCCGCCCAGCCGGTCACCTGATTACGGTTGATAGAACAGGCGGTAAAAAACGCTCGGATTTGACGTGTCCACCGGGAAGCTCATGCTGGAAACCGTGGAGGATCCCTCCACTGTGATCCAGTTCGAGCTCAAACCCGACGCTGCGCTATTAGTTTGCACCTGCAGACTCCAACCTGTGTACTCACTTGGCCAGCTAATTGTCATCGTCCCCCCGGCTACGGCCATGTTGATGTTCGTCGGAGCTGTTGGGACGGCAGTTACCATGCCGGTCACCTCCAGTTTGCCGCTGGATAGCAGGTTGGTATTCCAGGTGTATCCCGCTGGCAGGACAATTGAATTGAAGCTGCCCCCAATCGTACCGCTGGCGGTGAACAGAGTGAAGGTGTCACCTACCCCCAGAGGTTCAGTGCCGGAAGCAAGGCTCACTTGGAGTTTCCCGCCGTAAATGAGGTCGCCGGAGATAACCCGAACCTGGCTGCCGGCGAGTTCTCCTCCCGATTTGCCAACCAGCAGGGCGGCGGTGCTGCTCCCGCCAAGTTGCAGATTGTTCGTGAGATTCAGCGCGGCGGGAGCGCCCCACGCCATGGGAGCCACCGTGCCATTGGCAAGCACTGGACCTTTGATGTTGCCGCCACCACTTAGTGTCTGCGCCCCGGCCAGAGTGAATCCACCCGTCACTCCAGACACATCCAGCAATGCGCCCGGCTGCACGGTCACATTCGTTGAACTTGCGATGGACCCGGCCCCGGTGACGACCAACGCGCCCGCTTCTACCACTGTCGCTCCATCATAAGTATTTGCGCCAGACAAGCTGAGCACTCCAGGACCCGCTTTGGTGAATCCCGCCCCGGTTTGCGCCGCGTTGCCGATCTTGCCCGAGATCACAACTTCCGTGGCAGTCTGGTCGCTATCACCCACGTAAAAGAAGCGATTCGTGCCACCGAGGTCCAGATTGGCGGAGATGGTGGCCTGGCCGTTATTCTTGCCCGCAGCACCATTCGTGTAAGTCACGCCGCCAAACAGTGTCAGCAAGCCTCCGGATGCTGAATCAATAATCGTGTTCTTTGAGTTTACGGATGAGGTATTATCAAAGCCGAGGGCCAAGTATGTCGCGATTGGCTGGTATCCGGCAATGTCGAACGTCGCGGTGGTGCCGGCGGTCGCGCTCAGGCAGGTGACACCCACACCTACGAGCGGGTGCGCCCCAGCCGAACCAAGCTTGACAGTGCCCTGGCGAATTCCGAGGTTGCCGTTATAGGTGTTGGTCCCAGCCAACACCAACACCCCCGCGCCACCCTTGATCGGGCCTGCGGCATTTTCAGGTTTCGAATTGGTGATGGTACCGGTAATCACAGTCTCAGTATTGGTATAGGTGCTGTCCGCGATGGTGAAGAATCGGTAGGCACCGTTAAGGTCGAGAGTGGCCGAGATGGTTGCCTGACCATTTTGACCACCTGCATTACCTGCGTTGTACTGGACACCATTTGGACGGAATAAACCGCCGCCGACGCTATCCACAACTGTGACTTGCAGACCGTTAACTCCCGGCGCGCCTGATCCCAGCCGGATGGCTGCCTTGGTGAGGTCCTGCACTTTGCCGTCGATATCAAACGAACCTCGATTAATTGCCATGATAGTCGTCGGCGGTATCGCCTGGTTCACGCCCAGCTTGAGGATGCCATCTCCATGAGTCGTAAAAAAGTCGGCGGCGGCATTGGTGTAGGTATTAACGGCGGCCAGGACCATAGTGCCCTGCCCGAGCTTCTGAATTGAACCCGTCCCCGTGATGGGTCCCGAAATGACCAACTCGGTCGATGTCTCAGTGCTGTTAGCAACTGAAAAATTGTGGCTGGCTCCTTTCAGATCCAGGCTTGCCCCGATCGTCGCCGTTCCATTGTTGAAACCGGGGCTGCCCGCGGCATAAACCACGCCGACTGAGGCTCCAGACAGGTACAGCATACCGCCTCCAGCCGTGTCACTGATCGCTGGAGTGCTGCCGGCTTCGGCCGTCGTGGCATCCCCCATCGTGACGCTCATGTACATCGTGTCGGAGTATCCTTTGAGATCAAGCGTGCCGGCGGCAACCGTCAACGTGCTGAAATCGGAAATGCTGTCGTTCGCTCCCAATTCCAAAGTCCCCCCGCGAATTATAGTGGTTCCGCTCCAATCACTCGTGCCGTCCGACTGTAAGATCACCTTGCCGGGGCCATATTTGCGGATGCCACGCCCGGTAACCGCTTCTACGATGGGTCTATTCAGGCTTAACACAGAGGTTGAGCTGAGGTTTGTGATGTTCAGATCTGAGCTGAGTGAAATACTCCCCAACCCCGAGCTGCCGATGCTGATTGCGCCCGCAGCACCTGACTCAACACTGATAGAGGAAGCGCCCGAGTCCGAACTGAAACCCAATATCCGGCTGGTGCCCGCGTTGTCATCCAGATTGATCTTTAGCGGGCTGGACACGTTGGCGTTGAACAGCAGAGCGCGCACTGTGCGGTCGCTGTTCCCCAGGAATGTGGGATCGAAATTGGCCGCGCCGGTTGTGGAGAAAGTGAGATCGGCCTGGAAGTCGAACGTGGGGGACACCCCGTTCCAATTTGCCGGAACTCCCGGATCCCAGGTTCCACTGGTGGTCCCCGACCATTCGTAAGTTGCCCCCAAGCCGTTCAAGGCCGTAACGAGGAGCGCGGTTGCCAGGCTAATGCGGGTAAGCATTGCCAGGTTCATTTTGCATGGATTCATTTTCATTCAGCCGATTGGTTGTTGATCATGCGCGGCTAGCGCCAGCCATCCTCAGGATCTGACGTTGGGAAATCTGCATTTTCCATTCATGTCGCTGCGTTTGCCAAAGGTTAGAGTGGAAGCCGAAGCGCCCAGTATCCCATTTTCGGGGGATGTACAGCCCTGGTCTGCTGGGGGCCAGACAAGATCAGGACCGGGGAGGGAGGCACTCTTCAACCTTACAAATGGTCCTTACGAACAGACGAACCTCGCCTTACGACCCGGATACGAGGCGCAATTGGAAAAGATGCGCGCGCGTCACGCCGAACTGGCTCTTACCTTGAAGTAAGAGCCAGTTCGGGTGCTCTTCCGGTCTGGTTTACCGGCCCCGTTACTGATTACCGCGACACCGGAACCGAGTTGGTCCGCCGGGCCGCGCTTCACTTCGCGAGCACACGCTCCAACAACTCGTTCATGCGCTTGAGCATGGTCCGAGGGTCCTCCAACAGTCCCGCGGCGACCCGCGCATTGTCGAGCAACTGTGCGGTCACCACCCGAGCCAGCTCGGCGTCCGTCTGGCGCTCGCTCGCGAGCCGCGAAATGATCGTGTGCCGGGGGTTGATCTCCAGATCGGGCGTGCTCGACCCCAACTCACTCCCCTTGCCGGCCGCTTTGAGCATGCGCCGCATGGTCGAGGTCATGTACTTGTCGCTGTCCACCACCACGGCGGGGCTGTCCACCAATCGCTGCGAAACCCGCACCTCCCGCACCTTGTCGCCCAACGCTTCTTTCATCCATTGCGCCAGCGCTTTGCCCTCTTCGTCCGACAAAGCCGCGCCAGCCAGCGGGGCTTCCACTCCCAATTCGGCTTTTTCAGCCGCCCGCAACGGTTTCTCCTCGAAGTCGCGCAGGTGCTCCATGACGAACTCGTCCCATGGATCAAACATGAAGAGAACTTCGATTTTACGGGAGCTGAAGACCTCGTAATAGGGGCTGCTTTCAGCCGCCTCGCGGTTGGGCGCCAGGAGGTAGTAAATCTCCTTTTGGTCAGATGGCATCCGCTTCACGTAATCCGCCAGCGAGGTGGGCTTGCCATTCTCCGTGATGGAAGATTCATAGCGCAGCAGTTTGCCCAGGGCTTCCCGATGGGCGAAGTCGGTAGCCACACCTTCCTTCAAAAACCGATTGTATTCGCCGTAAAATTTCTCGAAATTGGCCGGGTCTTTCTCGGCTTGCTCCGCGAGCATCTTGAGGAACCGCCCGCTGAGAACCTTGTTGAGTTTCTGCACCAGGGTGGTGTCTTGCATCATCTCGCGGGAGATGTTCAGCGGCAAGTCCTCGCTGTCCACCACGCCTTTGAGAAAGCGCAGCCAATCCGGGAAGAGACCTTTGGCCCCCGCCTGGATGAGGACTTTGCGGCAATAAAGGTTTACCTCGGAATCCACCCGGCCCATGCCCATGGATTCGAAATTCCGCTGCGGCACGTATAGCAGTGCCTGTATCGAAAGCGGCGCATCGGCGGAAAAATGCAGGCGCATGAGCGGCTTCTCCGCGTCGTGGCCCAGATACTTATAAAACTCCTCGTATTCCTCCTCCTTGACCTCGCCGGGCAGGCGGGTCCAGATCGCCTGGACGGTGTTAAGCTGTTTGGTGTTAAGGTCGATCGGGTATTGCACGAAGTTCGAGTAACGTTTGATGATGTGCTCGACCGTGCCGGGTTGGGCGAATTCCTTCGCATCGTCCTTGAGTTCCAGCACGATGCGGGTGCCTCGCGGCAGATCGGCGACCGGTTCAATGTCGTAACCGTTGGCCCCTTCGCTGGTCCATTTCCAGCCTTGTTCCTCCGGCAGCCAGGATCGGCTGAAAACCGTGACCTTCCGCGCGACCATGAACGCGGAGTAAAAACCCACGCCAAACTGCCCAATCAGCTTGGCGTCGGGGCGTTTCTCCTCCGCCACCTGCTTTAAAAACGCCTTTGTGCCCGAGTGCGCGATGGTGCCCAGGTTCTCCACCAGTTCGCCATGGGCCATGCCCACCCCGGTGTCCGCAAATGTGATCGTGTTCGCCTGGTCATCCGTGCTGATGCTAATACCCAGAACCGCCTCCGGTTGCACAATGGTTTTCCCTGACGCCTGCGTAAAACGCAGCTTCTCGCAGGCATCCGCCGCGTTGGAGATCAGTTCACGGACAAAGATCTCCTTGTCTGTGTAAAGTGAGTGAATGACGATCTCCAGCAACTGCTGGATTTCCGCTTGAAAGTGATGTTTTTCCGTATTGCTCATAAAACTTGACTCTTATCTATTCACCGCCCCGGTTACGAACTCGCCAAACCAATCTTCCGGCGGAGACTCATAGGTTACCACTTCGGCCCGCCAAGGGAAAGAAATCGCGCTCGCGTGCAACGCATGGTGCCGCAAAACAAGCTGGTCACGTTGCGCCGGGGTCAACCGGTCTTCCACCAGCGCCAGGTAGGCATCCTCGTCCGCGCCGTAGATTTTGTCTCCCACGAGCGGATACCCCAGGTGCGAGAGGTGAATCCGGATTTGATGCTTGCGACCCGTCCGCGGCCGCACGCACAGGAGACTGAACGCCGCGGCTTCCTGACCGGGCACCTGGCGGTGGAACCGCCGGACCACCTGGTATTCGGTTTGCGCCGCCGCGCCATCCGACCGCACGCAATCTTTTATGGCCACCCTGCTCCGCTCGTCCTTGCCCAGGGGTGCGTCCACCACGCCGCTATCCTCCGGCAGGTGCCCATGCACAATGGCCAGGTATTCCTTCCGGACCTGCCGGTTTTCCCAAATGCGCCGCAGTTCCCGGGCGGCAAGGTCGGTTTTCGCGACCACCACCAGGCCGCTGGTCTCGCGATCAAGCCGGTTGACCAAATGCGGATGGCGTTCCGCCCCGAGATAAAGCCGCACCCGGCCAATCAGGCTGGAGTATTGGTCGGTCTTGGTGGGATGGCACACCAATCCGGCTGGTTTATTGATCACCAGCAGGTCGGCATCTTCAAACACGACTTTGAACAGGATTTCCATTCCCGCCCAAGTCTCAGTGAACCGCACCAAGGTGGCAACCCCGGGTTTTGGGAACCGTGATCACCTGCGGACAGTGCATCCATGGGTTGACGGTAAAAGTGCTGGACTACCAACCCGATTTGTGGCAAAACCTGGGGGATGGAACAAAATTTTGTTGTTCAAGGTCGCAAGCTTGGGCCAGAAGCGATCACTTGGTTGGCGCAGTGGATTG
>JBBQYD010000241.1:0-8076 GCA_038209025.1 Verrucomicrobiota bacterium
CAGATAGAAAGCCGCGTCCACGCCCGTCAGGGCCGAACGCAATGATGCCGCCTCGAGCAGATCGCCACGCACCACTTCGACCCCGGCCGGTACGCGCGGCAACAGATTCTCCGGTTGCCGGGCCAGACACCGCACCCACCAGCCATCTGCCACTAGCAACGGCAACAACCGCCCGCCGATGTAGCCGGTGGCACCGGTGAGCAGAATGAGTTTGGATGAGGCCATGGCGCTTTGCCGTGTAAATGAAAACCCCGGTCAGGATTCTGGAATCCACGCGCCCTTCCGCGCGGGTCTTCCCTCGTTCAAAAAGGAAATGGAGCTCAGAGCATCTGCATCATTCGGGTTGACGAGCAGACTTTGTTTCAGGCGCAGAGCTTGAAGTCCAGTCACGTCTTCCAGCTCCGCCACATAGTAAATCGGCTTGGGGCGCTCCCCGCAGATGGCGTAGCCATACCAGTTCATGAGGAACGGTTCGCCATTCTTGCGGTAATTCCACGTCTTCCCGTGAAAGGCGATCAGCCAATCGAATTTCAGTTGCATAGGATGGTGTATTTTATGCGCCAGCATTCTACTCATTTCACGAACCCGCCGTCCACGGACATCGCAGAATATCATTCAGGGTGCCGCCGCGCCAGTTGCCGCGCGATCGCCGATGCAGCGATAAGCGACCAGGGAGTTCAACTCACGTACGAAGAGTTGATCCCCGGCGAGGCCCAGATGCGCCCAGGTTTCGGCGTAAGTAAGTTTGCGTTGGTCGAGCAGATCAAGCTTTTCCTGGTTCGCGCGCAGCAGGAGGAGCACTCCGCGCTGGTCGAGGGCGAGGATACGGTCGCCGTGAGCCACGAGGCTCCAGTATTTGCCGAAGGATTTGCCGCTCGCCCACCAGGTGCTGGTGAGGAGAGTGTTTTGTAGAGTACGGGCGTGAGGGTGTTCATCCCGCGAAAGGCTTGAACGGGTTGCTCCCACAGCACCTTGCCATCGGCCGGGACCAGGCCGGCGAGTTTCTCCCGGGTCAAAACCACGAACTGTCGTTTTCCGGCAAGCTGGGCGATTACCGATGATGATAAAACGCTGCCCATCATGACGCCCTGGTCCGCGAGCGTACGCCAGATGACTTCACCCGTGTGCTGTTTAAGGCGCACAAAAGAACCTGGCCGGTGACCCAGCTTTGATCAGGCGATATGAACCCTCGGGTATCGCTGGCTACTTCGCCAGGTTCACCGCTGCGACCCAGCGACAAGAGAGGCGGAGGTTCCTGGCCCTCCGCCTCACTGTCGGGACATCATCAGTCAGGACTTGGGCAGGATTACGGTGTCAATCACGTGAATGACGCCGTTTTCGGCCAGCACGTCGGTCTTGACAACATTGGCGCTGTCAATCATCACGCCCTTATCGGAGACCTTTAGCTTGGCACTTTGACCCTGCACGGTCTTGACGTCCATCGTCTTGACGTCGGCCGCCAGGACTTTGCCGGCCACAACGTGGTAGGTGAGGATCGCCACCAGCTTCTCCTTGTTCTCCGGCTTGAGCAGGTCTTCGACTGTGCCGGCGGGCAGTTTGGCGAACGCCGCGTCGGTGGGGGCGAAGATCGTAAAGGGCCCCTTACCCTGGAGAGTCTCCACCAGGTCGGCGGCCTTCACGGCGGCGACGAGGGTCTTGAAGTTATCCGCGCCCGAGGCGACGGATACCAGATCCTTGCCTGCCGCGCAGGTAGCGGTCGTTTCATGCTTGCTAGCGCAGCATTCGCTGGCGAAGAGGCTGGGAGGGATGGTGACGGCAGCGGCAATGGCTGCCACGGTGAGGATGCGATTCATTTTCATGTTATTTTGTTCGTTGTTTGTTTTGTTTTCCGCGTTCAACCGCCAGACCCTGGCCGCTGAAATTGTAGAACAGTTGTCTAGGATATGTGTAATGTCAAATTGTTGTAGAATCTTTTTTTTGGCATCTCAAAAACTGGTATATCCCTACTTTTCAATAAAATACGAATTTTAACTTGCAAAATAAATGAAGGTGTAGATTATTTGTGGAATATATGGCCGACGCCCAATACCCCATTCGCTTGGTTGCGCGCCTGACAGGTTTGAGCTCCCATGTCATTCGGATCTGGGAGCAGCGCTATACCGCCGTCGAGCCTTGCCGGACACCCACCAATCGTCGCCTTTACTCTCAGCGCGACATCGATCGACTAAGCCTGCTGCGGGACCTAACACATGCCGGGCACAGCATCGGCCAAGTAGCACTCTTGCCAACCGAGGAACTCGGCAAGCTCCTCGTCGCATCTTCCGGCGTTCAAGCCAGGGTCGTGAGCGCTTTGACCGAAGTGCCAGCATCCGGTTCGTTCTTAGACGAGTGCGTGGCCGCCATCAAGTTGCTCGACACCCACGCGTTGGAAGATTCGCTTAAACGTGGAGCGACTGCGCTGGGTGGCCTGGGATTGCTGCAACGCGTCGTCGCGCCGCTCGCGCAGATCCTTGGTGACTTATGGCGTGAAGGCACGCTCACGGCCGCCCACGAACATTTCGCTAGCGCGTCCATTCGAGTATTCCTCGGGAGCTATGCCAAGCCTTTCGGTTCGACGGAAAATGCGCCGGTGCTGGTGGTGGCCACGCCGGCTGGGCAGGTTCACGAACTGGGCGCTCTGCTCGTCGGGGCCGCGGCGGCGAACCTCGGCTGGCGGGTCACCTACCTGGGGGCCAGCCTGCCGGCGGCGGAGATTGCCGGCGCGGCCCGACAGAACCGGGCGCGGGCGGTTGCCTTGAGCCTGGTCTATCCCGAAGACGATCCGCAGCTGGAGGGCGAACTCATGCGACTGCGCGAGTCCCTGCCAGCGGAGGTCAAGCTGCTCGCCGGCGGACGCGCCCTGCCGGCTTACCGCGAGCCGCTGGAGCGCATCAGGGCCATTCAAATCGCAGACCTCGCCCAACTGGGCACCACCTTGGACGAGTTGCGCAAGTCCGCGAAAAAGGCCAAACGATGAAACCTTTCTTTTCCCGCCCTCACGCCGCCCTGGGTGAAATTTGAAGTGCTGACGCCCGCGCCAATCGCCATGCGGGCTGGCACGCTCATTCACTACCGCATCCGCGTGCATGGCTTCCCCATCCTCTGGCGCACGGAAATCGCCCAGTGGGATCCGCCGCGCCAATTTGTGGACGTCCAACTGCGCGGCCCTTACACCTTGTGGCACCACACGCACACTTTCGAGGAGCGGGACGGCGGCACCCTGTGCCGTGATCGCGTCCGCTATCGTCCGCGGGGTGGAGCGGACAGTGATTTGTGTAGAAGCGAAGGTTGTGTTACATATTAGCAATCATTTATGGTGAAAGACAAGAAATCAAACGCAGACCTCGTGCTGGCCGGTTTGGCCGGCCACCTCATCAAGCCGGTTTCGGTTTCCGCCGTGCTGCTGGCGATGGCCTTGACCGGACGCGCGGACGGCAACCCGGCGGGGACGCTGAAATTGAGCATTGCGCCGCCGGGCATTTTCAATGAATTCTCCGCCACGCCACAGCTCGAATGGAACGTCGAGCCGGCCCGAACTTATCTCGTCCAGAGCGCCACGAATCTTTCGCCGGAAACGGTCTGGAAAACCGAAGAGTCCGTGCGCGCCGCCACCAACGGGCCGATCAAATGGATGTCCCCCGAAGCCTTGAGGAGCCAGAAGTATTACCGGCTCATTCTGCCGCAGCCGGAGGTGTCCTCGGTCGAACCGGCCTTTGTGAATTCCGATGATCCCGCCGCGTTGTTTTATCTCATCGGCCAGTGTTTCCCGACCAACGGCTCGGTGGTCATCAACGGGTTGAACTTCACCCCCACGCTGGTGGACTCCAATGGCGGCTGGATGGCAATTTCCCTGAACGGCCTGCCGCCCGGCACGCCGGTATTTGGCAATATCCTAGTGCTCGATAATAGCAGCAACATCGTCACCACGCTGCCGTTGCAGAATCCTGTAATCTACGGCACCGAGTTGACGGCGGAACAATTGCAAGGTCCTCCGGATGAACCACCGGCCAGTCCGGATGCGCTATTGGTCGCTTGGTTTTCCAAAAGAGGCTATGACTATTACAAGGCTAGGAGCGATTTCAACGCGGCGAGCCTTCACCAAAACCCCTATTTCCAAGAAAATAACATGGAGGGCGCAATGCCTGTTTCCAAGAAAGGGTATGATTATTACCAGGCCGGGAGCTCATCCGCCTTCGAGGTCCAAGATGGCAAAAAAGGCCTCAATGCGGTGAACGTCAAACTCGCCAGCAGGTCTGGTGGTGGGGTGGACGAGGATTGTGATGGCCTCAACCCTGATTTCTCCTTGCTCATGCCGGCGCTGATGAAAGCGAAAGAGAAAGCCAACCGCACCAAGGCCAACAACAGAATGCAGCCGGCGACGGGAGAAATCCAACTCGACGAAGTTGATCTTGTCATCCCTGGAGTCGGACTGGATTTTGTTTGGACGCGCACCTATCGCTCCCGCGCTGAGGTCACGACCGCCCAAGGTGCGGGTTGGGATTTTTGCTACAACGTCAGCGCCACCTCGCAACCCGACGGCACGGTAGTGCTGCGCCCGGGCAATGGTCGCGCCGACACGTTTTATCCCAACGGCACGAACGGTTGGACGCGTGATGAATACTTCCTGCACCTCCGCGATGTGGATCAGGATGGTGCTCCCGATGAAGTGGTCTTTCCCGACGGCGGTAAGTGGACTCTGCATCCGCCCGGCACGGCCTTCGCGGGCAAACTCGCGGAGATCGTGGATCGCAACAACAACACCATCCGCTGCGAATACGACAATGACACCGGACGGCTCCTCCGCGTGGTGGACACTCTGGACCGCACCAACACCGTCGCCTATACGTCCAAAGGACTGATCGAGTCAGTCACCGATTTCTCCGGGCGCACTGTGCGTTATGAATACGACAGTGCTGCCGACCTGATCGCGTGCATTTCCCCCGCTGTCATCGGCACGCCGAACGGAAACGACTTTCCCGGCGGCAAAACCAATCGCTACGCCTACAGCAGTGGCAATCTTGATCAACGGCTGAATCACAACCTCCTCTCCATCACCGATCCGAAGGGGCAAGTGTGCTTGGAAGTCACTTATCAAGCCACGAACAATCCCACCTCGCTGGACTTCGACGCCGTGAGCAGCATGCTGCGCGGCGTTGACAAGAAAGACATCCGGCGCGGCATGGTTATCGCCCGCCCCTCCAACTCTTTCGCCACGGTTCAAACCATCGTCAACGATTACGTCGGCAATGTGACCGAATACCTCTTCGACTCCCGGCACCGGTGCGTCTCGGTGCGCGAATTCACGGGCCGCGCGAATCCCGCCTTGCCCACCACGGCGAAGGAGAACCGGCCCATCGGCAAACTCCGCGCCGAAGATCCCGACTTCTTTGAGACGCAGTGGACTTGGAATCCTGATTCACTTTGCACCAGCGAAACCCGACCGGGCGGCGACAGCACCGAGTGTGTTTACCAACGGGCTTACAACCAGAATTCCGCGCGCAGCAACAATGCCAAGGCCGCGCTGCACCATGGCGATCTGCGCGTAGTGCGCGAGCGCGCCAGCAGCCCCGTGGACTTGGACGGCGACGGCATCGGAGATACGTCCGAGCTGGTTTGGCGTTATGAATACGATCCGCGCTTCGGTTCGCCCGCCACTGCCTCGCGCGTCATGATCCACAAGATTCACAACGCTCCCGAATCAAACCTGCAAGCGCGCAAAGAACGCAAAGACATGCTCCAATGGTATGCTGAAACGGCTTCAGGCAACGCCCGATGGCAATTCCAGCCAGAAGGCACAAAAGGCGTGCGCCTTGGAATTGGCGTGACGGCGGTCGGCGCGACCTTCACATCCCCCGGTGGCATGGTGAGCGGAAGAAAAGGCAATACCAGTATCGGGGCATCCTTTGGAGGCATACATCGCATGACCGACCCGCGCGGCAGTGTTACTACGGCTGAATATGACAGCCACGGCAATTGCACCAAGAGCATCAAGCAGGGCCACTATGCCGTTTCCAATTTTCACATTGAGGTGGACAGAGCATATAACAGCCACGGCCAGTTGACCGCCATCACCAACGCGCCGGATGCTAATGGCTATCGCCGCGTGGACACTTTCAGCTATTACACCAGTGGCTCACAGCGCGGCATGGTCGAGGTGATGGTCGCATCCGCCTTGGCGGGTGGCTTGTCCCTGACCACGGCGTTTGAATACGACCCGCGCGGCAACGTGACCCGCATCGTGGACCCGCGTGGCAATGACACGCTCTTCACCTACAACGCCTTCGATCAACTTGTGCGCTGTGAGTCACCCACGAACCTCACCGCCCGCTGCGTCACGGATTGCCTGTACGACGAGAACGGCAACCTCGTGCAAAACACCACTGAGTTGCGCAGCGAGACGGACACGCTCGTGCGCAAGGTGGACACCTTTTGCGCCTACGACGTCCTGGATCGTTGCACCTCGGTGGTCGGGCAGATCGCCAAGGGGCAATACGCCACCAATCGTTTCGTGTACGACGGCAATGGGAATTTGGTGGCCGTTCACTCCCCGCTGGCCGTGGCGGGGATCGAACCGAACAACCTCACGCAATTTGAATATGACGAACGCGGGTTGATATTCCGCGAGATCGCCGCGCCCGGCAGCGGCAATTCGCCCACGAACGAATACAGCTACGATCCCAATGGAAGATTGCGGAGTGGTGTCATTGCTGAAGTAGGAGCTGGCCGGCCCGCAACCGTTGGTCGCTACAACGGCTTCGGCCAGCTCACCGACATTACCGATCCCATGAGCAACGTGGTCAGTTATCGCTATGACCGCAACGGCAACCTCACCCTGGTCCGCCACTACGGCGAATTGAACGACGAGCCCGGCAGCGCGGGCAACCGGTTGCTGGCCGAGACGCGCTACGCTTACGATTCGCTCGACCGATGCGTGCAGCAGGTGGATTCGTTCTTCGACGTGTTCACGCTGGCGGCCATCGGCGACGGCGCGGCGACCACCACGTTCGCCTACGCGCCGAACGGCGCGTGCATCAGCGTCACGGATGACAACGGCCACACGACGAGCTTTGGCTACGACACCGCCGGACGGCTGGCGTCCGTGGCCAGCCCGGGTGGAAGGTCCACGACGGTATCCGTGCGCGACCAGTTGGGCAACGTGACCAGCCTGGTCACCACGGATCAACCGGACGGCGGCGGCGCGGCGCAGCAATTTGCGCGCGGTTTCAGCTACGACGCCTTCAACCGCTGCGTGGCGGATTGGGACAACGCGGGCAACACCAACCGCTACGCCTACGATTCGCTGGGCCGCTGCGTCAGTCACCTCGACCCGCGTGAGAACGAATCCCTCCTGGTGTTCGACGACCTGGGCCGGTGTATCACCAACATCAACTACCAAGGCAAAGAACGCGGCATCACCATCAACACTTCCCACGTGGAATACGACACCAACTCCCGCCGCATCGCGTCCACCGACGCCAATGGCAACACGACACGCTTCGCCTACGACTCGTTGGACCGCCTCCTCGAGACGATGAATCCCGACGGCACGCATTGCAGCCTCGTCTGGAGTCCGCGCAGCAATCTCGTTCGGGAACAAGACCCGAACGGCAACGTCATCAGCAATGGTTACGACCTGCTCGATCGCTGCATTGCGCGCGACATCACGCCCGGCCCGACGGTTGCGACCACGACGACGTTCGAGCGTTACGCCTACGACGGCCTGTCGCGCCTTGCCGCGGCAACCAATGACGCGTCGCACAGCGAGCTTGCCTATGATTCGATGGGCAACTGTGTCCGCGGCACTTCCGGCGGCGTGGGCGCTGTGGTGCGGGCGCACGATGGCGTGGGCAATCGGCTCTCGCTGACCTATCCGTCCGGGCGGTTGGTGACTTACACCTACGATGCGTTGGATCAAGTCGCGAGCGTGAGCAGCAGTGCCGGGGGCGGGTTGCCGCCGGTTGCGTTGGCCACCTATGCCTACGAAGGTCCGGGACGACTCGGCAAAGTTTCTCGCGCCAACGGCATTGACACCCGGTTCCAGTGGAATGGCAAGGTCAACCCGGCCAACGCGGCGGG